>CADBQE010000155.1 GCA_902796695.1 uncultured Lachnospiraceae bacterium | reverse complement strand
TAGGCTACCGGGCTCATGTAACCTAAGCTGCTGTGAAGTCTTTTCCGGTTGTAAAAGACTTCAATGTAATAAAACAGATCCTTCTCTGCGTCTTGTATTGTAGCATACTCCCGCGGAAAAAAATGCTCTTTATTGATAAGTTTTATTATAGCACTTAAGTTTAAGCGCTGCAATATCATTGTATTATGTCACTCTAACCTTTGTAGTTCACAGTTCTATATCACCAGTAAAAGTATCTTACAATTATGTGTCGAGAAGCCTCATACTTCTGTCATTTTATGACGATCATTCAAAAAGCCGGGGCAGCCTCTGTTGAGAATACCCCGGCGGATTTAGATCTTTTTCGGCCGCTCAGGCCTTTTCAGTCTTTCCAGCGCAGCAGACGCAGCGAATTCAGAATGCAGAGGAACAGCACGCCGGTATCCGCAAAGACTGCCAGCCACATATTGGAATAGATCCCGGTGATGCCGAGCAGCATGACGATGATTTTGATGGCCAGCGCGCCGGCCACGTTTTCCGTGGCGATGCGCATGCAGCGGCGGGAAAGGGAAACGGCCTGCGGGATCGCACTGACATTGGAATTCATAAAGACCAGGTCGGCTGCTTCAATGGCGGCATCGGCTCCGCTTCCCATGGCTGCGCCGACATCCGCACCGGCCAGGACAGGCGCATCGTTCAGCCCGTCACCCACAAACAGCACGCTGCCCAGTTCCCGACGGACCTCCTGCATGGCGGACAGTTTTTCTTCCGGCAGCAGGCCGGCACGGACGCGGTCGATCTTAAGGTCCTTCGCGACCGCCTGCGCGGCGCTCTCCGCATCGCCGGTCAGCATGACCGTTGTCAGTCCCATGCCGCGCAGTCTTTTCAGCGAAGCCGCCGCATCCTTCTTCACCGCGTCGGCGATCAGAATCAGGCCCGCATAAGACCCGTCCACGGCCACCAGAACACGCGTTCCGGCACCGTCGCTCACTGTATCCGGAATAGCTGTTACACCATTCCGCTCCAGCAGGCCCGCATTGCCGCACAGGACCTGCCGGCCTTCCACCAGCGCGCTGACGCCCCGGCCGGCTTTTTCCTCCATGGAACGGGCTGCAGGCACCGTCAGGGCGCGTTCCTTCGCCGCTTCGCAGATGCTCTTTCCGATCGGATGGCGGCTGAAGGTTTCGCAGGCCGCTGCCAGGCGCAGGATCTCATTTTCCGCAAAGCCCGGCTGTGTCCGGATCTCCTGCACAGAGAAGCTTCCCTCCGTGATCGTCCCCGTCTTGTCCAGTACCGCGGCCCTCGCTTTGGACAGCGCTTCCACCGCCGAGCCGCCCTTCAGCAAAATGCCCTTGCCCGAAGCCGTGCCGATACCGCAGAAAAACGCGAGCGGAACGCTGACCACCAGCGCGCAGGGGCAGCTCATGACCAAAAAACTGATGGCGGTATACAGCCAGGGATGAAATGCTTCCCCGCGGATGAGCGGCATGGCCAGCGCCACGAACAGGGCCAGCCCCACCACGATAGGCGTATAGACCCGCGCGAAGCGGGTGATGAAATGCTCCAGTTTCGGCTTCTGCTCCTGCGCTTCCTCTACGGAACGCAGGATCCGGCTGGTCATGGACTCGGACAGTTTTCTGGTGGCTATTACCTTCAGTACGCCCTGCGTATTCACACAGCCCGCCAGAATCTCGCTGTTCTTTCCCACCCGGACCGGGACCGGTTCCCCGGTGACGGCCGAAGTATCCAGAAAGCTTTCTCCTTCTACTACGATCCCGTCCAGCGGCACGCGGTCGCCGGGTTTCACCAGAACAACGTCCCCCACTTTGGCTCTGGCCGCGGGGATCTCCTCTTCGTTTTCCGCCAGGATCACGGTCTCCGCCCGCAGATTCACCGTCTCCAGAATCTTTTTCCGGCTGCGTTCCACGGCCATGTCCTCGAACATTTCGCCCAGCCGGAAGAACAGCATGACACCGACGGCTTCCGGGTACTCGCCTATGGCAAAGGCGGCCAGCGTCGCGATGCCCATCAGAAAGTTTTCATCAAATATCTCACCGTGCCGGATGTTCCGGACGGAGGTCAGCAGAACGTCTTTCCCCAGGATCAGGTAGGCCAGCACCAGCATCGCGATGACCGGCCAGCTCCAGGCGGATTCCCGCAGAATGAGGAAATGCAGGACCAGTGCCAGCGCGTAAAGACCGGCGCCGGCGATCAGTTCCAGGCGTTCTTTCTTTTCATGCGCTTCGTCGTCCTCTTCGTGAGAATGCCCGTGGGAATGGTCATGCTTATGCCCCGCATGCTCCTCTTCGCCCTCTTCTTCCCCGTGTCCGTGATGGCAGTGTCCGCAGCTGCAGGTCACGCCCAAGTGCGGCTCGGGAAGACGGTCATCCTCGCAGCATTCCTCTTCCCCGGGGAGTTCCCGGTCCGTCTCAGTTTCCGTATTCCTATCGATTCCGAACGTGTTCCGTTCGTTTTTGTGAAGATCAAAGGATGCCATGTCGATTCTCCTTATCGATATATGAACAATTGCTCATATATCGATTATTGGTATAGCACTCTCGCGTACGCCTGTCAACACGTTTTTGCAAAATTGCAAAAAAAGAGGGAGGGCATCCGCTCCTCCCTGCTTCTGGCACGGCGGAAAGCCTTACCGGCTGTTATACTTTTTCAGCGTCTCCATCAGCCATTTTCCGGTCTCCGTGTAATCCTCCCACTCGAACCCGCTGTATTTCGGAACGTTCATGCGGATGACGGAGCACGCTTCCGGCGCTTTGGACAGCGCCCACATGCAGTAGGAAATGCCCTCCTGCTCCAGCAGGCCGATCCATTTATCCGCGCTTTCCAGGTCCCGCGGAAGCCCGCCGCTCGCCGCGGTCACGCCGAACTCCGTCACGAAGATCGGCAGACCCTGTTTGCTCAGGCGTTCCGTCATATCGCGGTAATTTTCCCCGTGCGTAGCGGAATAAAAATGCAGCGTATACAGGATGTTGTCAAACTCCAGCGGATCCGCGGCCACGGATTCCAGGTCCTTCGACCAGTCAGGATTTCCCACAATGATGACGGAATCCGGATCCTTTTCCCGAATGACCGGGATGATCTGCTCCGCGTATGCCTTGACCGCCGGCCAGTCCACGTTGTTCGGTTCGTTGCAGATCTCGTACAGGACGTTGTTGTAATCACGGTACGTCTCCGCCATCTCCGCAAAGAAAAGCTTCGCCTCGTCGAGATACGTATTTGGGTCGCCGTCACTCAGGATGTGCCAGTCGATGATCACGTACATGTCCTCGTTTTTCGCGAGTTCCACACCGTCCGCGACGTCCTTTTTGTGACGGTCCTTGTCGCCTTTCGTACAGTACCCGACAATTCCGACGCCGTACGTGTACATCGCCAGCCGGAACAGGTTGACGCCGTCGTCCCGCGCCAGTTCCTCAAACAGCGTCGGATCGAGGAACGATTCCGACGTGATGAGCCCGTTGACGCTCACGCCCCGCAGCATGACCGGCTCGCCGCTTTCCGAGCACAGCTTGCCGTTCACGACCTGCAGTCTGCCGCAGGCGGACGGGCGCGCCCGGCCGTCGTCGCAGGTGTGGGGAACGACGGGCGCTTCCGTGGTTTCCTCAGGTTCGGCAGGCGCTTCGGTTGGCGCTTCCGTGGTCACAGGCGCGGCCGTAGCCGGAGCCTTAGTCGGGGCGACGGTCGGAGCATCAGAACCGGAGCATCCGGTCAAAAGAGATAAGATTACGGCTGCAATGAGCAGCAGCGAGATAATTCTTCTCATCTTTGATATCCATTCTGTCTTTGGGTCTCCCAATATTATTAATCACTTTATAATATATTTGAAGCGGACTTCTCCGTCCGCTCCGT
>CADBQE010000154.1 GCA_902796695.1 uncultured Lachnospiraceae bacterium | reverse complement strand
TTCCATATTATGCTCCTTCCTCGGCTTCAGGGGCCGGGCTTTTTTGAATGATGAGGGGAGGCGGGACCGCGGTCCCGCGTCTGTTCCCGGTCGGTTTAAAACGGCAGGGTCTCCTGCCGGGGAGGCGGATTAAAGCCCAGGTGCTCATAGGCTCTGGCCGTTGCCATCCGGCCGCGCGGCGTGCGCTTGATGAAGCCGTTCTGCAGCAGATAGGGTTCCACGACGTCTTCCATGGTACCCGCGTCTTCGCCGAGCGCGGCGGCCAGGGTATCCAGGCCGACCGGACCGCCCGCGTAGTTTTCGATGATCATGCGCAGCATGTTCCGGTCCGTGCGGTCCAGACCCAGGGCGTCCACCTGAAGGATCTTCAGGGTCTCATCCGCGATTTCCCGCGTGATCTCGCCGTCGTAGCGAACCTGTGCAAAATCACGCACCCGTTTTAAGAAGCGGTTGGCAAGCCGCGGCGTGCCCCGCGAGCGGGAGGCGATCTCCATGGCGCCGGCTTCGTCGATTCCGACGCCCAGCACCCGGGCGGAGCGCTCCACGATCACCTTCAGTTCCTCCGGCCGGTAAAACTCCAGCCGGTGCACGACGCCGAAACGGTCCCGGAGCGGTGCGGTCAGCATGCCGGCCCGCGTCGTAGCGCCTACCAGGGTAAAGGGCGGCAACTTGTAGCGGACGGACCGCGCGCCGCTTTCTTTTCCCAGTACGATATCCACCACGAAATCCTCCATGGCCGGATACAGCACTTCTTCCACCTGGCGGTTCAGGCGGTGGATCTCATCGATGAACAGGACGTCCCCCGGTTTCATGCCGGAGAGGACGGCGACCAGTTCGCCGGGCTTTTCGATGGCCGGGCCGGAGGTGACCTTTAAATTGGCGCCCATCTCGGCCGCGATGATGCCCGCCAGCGTGGTCTTGCCCAGCCCGGGCGGGCCGTACAGCAGGACGTGGTCCAGCGGCTCCTTCCGCGCTTTGGCTGCTTCGATATAGACTTTCAAGGTGTTTTTCAGTTCTTCCTGGCCGATATATTCCGCCAGGACCCGGGGGCGCAGGGAGAGTTCCAGCCGCTCCTCTTCCGGCAGGCGTTCGGTGCTGATCGTTCGTCTTTCCATGCTCCCGCCTCCTTAAAACGCGGCCAGCTTCCGGAAAGCGGCCTGCAGGATCTGATCTACGGTCCAGTCGTCTTCCGCTTCCAGGCTGCGGACGGTCTTAAGCGCCTCCGAAGAGCTGTAGCCCAGCGCCTGCAGCGCCGCGACCGCCTCCGTAAAGGCATCCGTGACAATGACCGGCGCGCTGCCGGCCCCTCTGCCGTCGGGCGCACTCAGGCGGGTCATATCGATCTTGTCCTTCAGTTCCAGGATCAGTTTTTCCGCGGTCTTTTTCCCCATGCCCGGGGCCTGCGCGATGGTCTTCGCATCGCCCGCGACAACGGCCAGCCGCAGTTCGTCCGGACTTAAGGTGCCCATGACGGATACCGCCAGCTTGGGGCCGATCCCGCTCACCTTGATGAGCTGCAGGAACAGATCCCGGGAATCCCGGTCCGAAAAGCCGAACAGCTTCTGGGAATCCTCTCCCACCTGATAATAGGTATATAACTTGACTTCCTCCCCGGGGGCGGGCAGCTCGGCCCGGAGCGAAGCCGGGATGATCAGATGATATCCGACGCCGCCGGCTTCCAGCACGGCGCCTTCTTCCGTATATTCGGTCAGGATGCCCCTGACATAATAGATCATGCGTTTTCCTCCCAGACGATGGTAAACGGGCCGTCGTTGATCAGACTGACCTCCATATGCGCGCCGAAAACGCCGGTTTCCACCTTCGGATTGCCCTGCCGGCACAGCTCCACAAAGTATTCATAAAGCTGCTCGGCCTTCTCTCCGCCCGCCGCTTCGGTAAAGCTGGGGCGGTATCCTTTGCGGCAGTCCGCGTAAAGCGTGAACTGCGATACCACCAGCAGTTCTCCGCCCACGTCCGCCAGAGACAGGTTGGTCTTGCCTTCCGAGTCCGGGAAAATGCGCAGGCCCAGCATCTTTTTGGACAGACGCTCCGCCTGCACCTGCGTGTCGGAATGGGTCACGCCCAGAAGGACCAGAAACCCTTTCCCGATCCGGCCGACCGTTTTCCCTTCCACGGTCACGGCGGCTTCTTTTACCCGCTGTACTACGATTTTCATGGTCGTCTCCTTCCGGCTGCGCTGTGACTTAAGGACGGGCTTCGAACGTGGAATCTGCGGCGGTCGTTTCCGCCGGTTCCGTCGGGCTCGGGATGATGGGAGAAGTCGTCCCCCGGTCCCTGGTCGGCGGTGTTTCCGCCTTGACGGTCACTTTGATGATAGGGCCGGCTAACGGCACGAAGATCTCTTCATCTTCGCAGTGCACCTCTACCTGGAGGGTATATTCGCCGGGGTTGTTCGCGTAATCCGTTACATCCACGGTCAGGCTGATCGTGGACGGGTCAAAGCCCTGGAAATCGTCTTCCAGAGCGCGGATCACGACCGTCACCGCCGGGTCGTATTCGTAGCGGTATCCGTCTTCCTCTCCGATCAGGCGCAGGGAGCGGACCGTGAATTCCCGGTCTACCAGCACGTCTACGTTCAGCGTGACCGTAAACAGCGGATCCTGACCGTCCATGAGTTCAATGCCCTCCGGCAGGAAATAATTCAGATCCAGTTCGAAAACCTTGTCCTGCGTCACGTCCGTCAGATTCAGGGAGCCGGGTGTGATGGTTACGGCGGCCAGATCGGCCAGTCTGGTCTTCAGGCCCTTGACCTGCACCGTGGGCAGGCTGCTGTGCCCCGTATAGCGGTAGCCTTCGGGCACCTGGTTTTTCAGTTCATCCAGCGCTTCCTGACTGATGACGACCGGAACGGTCTTCATG
>CADBQE010000153.1 GCA_902796695.1 uncultured Lachnospiraceae bacterium | reverse complement strand
CAGGTGGTAAATCCCAGCCGGGCCGCTTCCTGCACGCGTTCCTTGGCCAGGGAGACGGAGCGCACTTCGCCGGCCAGGCCGACTTCTCCGAACACCATCAGGTCCTCCGGCACGGGGATGTTCCGGAAGCTGGAGTACAGCGCCATGACCATGGCGAGATCCAGCGCGGGGTCGTTTACGCGGAGCCCGCCGGTAACGTTGACGAAGGCGTCGCAGTCCGACAGGGTGATGTTCAGGCGCTTTTCCAGAACGGCCAGCAGCAGGGCGACCCGGTTGTAATCCGCGCCGGTGGCGGTCCGCCGGCCCTGTCCGTAGCTGCTGCGCGTGATCAGTGCCTGCACCTCCAGCAGGAGAGGGCGCGTGCCTTCCATCACGCAGCTGATCACGGAGCCGGAGGCGTTCTCCGGACGGCCGCTCAGCATATAGGCGGACGGGTTCGGGATCTCCTTTAGTCCGTCCCCGCGCATCTCAAAGACGGCGATTTCGCCGGACGCCCCGAAGCGGTTTTTGACGCCTCTGAGGATCCGGTAGGACGCATGACGGTCTCCTTCAAAATACAGAACGGTATCCACCATATGTTCCAGCAGCTTGGGCCCGGCCACGGCGCCGTCCTTGGTCACGTGCCCCACGATGAAGACACTGATGTTCAGGCTTTTGGCGGTGTTCAGGATCAGATTGGTGCATTCCCGGACCTGCGTCACGCTGCCCGGCGCGGAAGCTGCCTGAGGTGTATACATGGTCTGGATGGAGTCGATCACGATGACTTCGGGGGTTTCCTCCTGCATCAGGGCCAGAATGCGTTCGATGTCCGTTTCACACAGGAAGCGGATATCCCCGTCAAAACGGCCGAGCCGGTCGGCCCGCAGCTTCAGCTGCTTTAAGGATTCTTCCCCGGAAACATAAAGCACTTTCCGGCCGGTATGGGCCAGATTCCGGCAGACCTGCAACAGCAGCGTGGATTTGCCGATCCCCGGATCTCCGCCGGTCAGCACCAGCGAACCGGGCAGAAGGCCTCCTCCCAGGACGCGGTCCAGCTCCGCGGAGCCGGTAGGGAAACGCTCCGCCTGTTCCGACGTGATGTCTTCCAGACGCACGGGGACGGCCCTGCCGGATGCCGGGCCGGAAGAAGACAGGCCGCTTCTGCGGCCGGCCGGGGCGGCGGGAGCTTCCACAAAGCTGTTCGGCGTTTTGCAGACCGGGCAGAAGCCGCTCCATTTGCTGCTTTCATAGCCGCATTCCTTGCAGAAAAAGACGGTTTTTTTGTCCTGCTTCATAGATTACACTTATTCCTTCGTCAGGATGACGCGGTCATCCCGGATGTCGACCGTTACGGTATCGCCGCGGCTGACCTGCCCGGACAGGATGGCATCCGCAAGCTTGTCCTCCAGTTCGTTCTGGAGAAGCCGCTTGAGCGGGCGGGCGCCGTATTTGGGATCGTATCCGCGGGCGGTAAACCAGTTTTCGGCTTCCGCGGTCAGCAGAAGCGTCAGCCGGCTGCTTTCCTTCAGCCGCTGCTCGATTTCTTTGAGCTGCAGCGTCAGAATGGCGCGGATATCCTCGCGGTTCAGCATGCGGAAGACGATGATCTCGTCGATGCGGTTCAGGAATTCGGGGCGGAAGATGCGGTGCACCTCCTCCATGACCTGGGATTTCATGCGTTCATGATCGGCCTGCGGCGAACCGCCGGCGGAAAAGCCGAGGGATTTCGGCGCCACGATCCGCTCCGCCCCCGCATTGGAGGTCATGATGATCACGGTATTGCGGAAATCCACGGTCGTTCCCTGCGAATCCGTCAGACGCCCTTCATCCAGGATCTGAAGCAGGATGTGGAACACGTCGGGATGCGCTTTTTCGATCTCGTCGAACAGGATGACGCTGTAGGGTTTGCGGCGGATCCGCTCGGAGAGCTGGCCGCCTTCGTCATATCCCACGTAGCCGGGCGGGGAGCCGATGATCTTGGAAACGCTGTGCTTCTCCATGTATTCGGACATATCGATCCGGATCAGGTCCTTTTCGTCGCCGAACAGGGCGACCGCCAGCGCCTTGGAAAGCTCCGTCTTGCCCACGCCGGTGGGCCCCAGGAACAGGAAGCTTCCGATGGGACGGCGCGGGTCCTTCAGCCCCACGCGGCTGCGGCGGATGGCCCGGGCCAGAGCGGAGACCGCTTCTTCCTGCCCGATCACGCGCTCGTGGATCCGCGCTTCCAGCTCGGTCAGGCGGGTATTTTCTTCCTTGCTCAGCTGCTCTAACGGGATCCCGGTCCACAGTGAGACGGTCCGCGCGATATCCTGCACCGTCACGACAGGTTTTTCTTCCGTACGGCTTAAGCGGACGCCCGCACAGGCTTCGTCCAGCAGGTCCAGTGCCTTGTCCGGCCACAGCCGGTCGGTCAGATAGCGGCGGGAAAGCTTCACCGCGGCGGTCAGCGCTTCTTCGCTTACGCTCAGCTGATGATGTTCTTCGTACAGATGTCTGCGTCCGCGCAGGATCTCAAGCGTTTCTTCCTCGTTCGGTTCTTCCACCATAACGCTCTGGAAGCGGCGCTTCAAGGCGGCGTCCTTCTCAATATGCTTGCGGTATTCGTTGACGGTTGTCGCGCCGATCACCTGGATCTCGCCGCGGGAGAGGGCCGGCTTGAGGATGTTGGCCGCGTCCAGACTGCCCTCCGCGCCCCCGGCTCCGATCAGGGTATGCAGCTCGTCAATAAACAGAATGATCTCCGGATGGGAGGAGAATTCGTCCAGGATGTTCTTCATCCGCTCTTCGAATTCGCCGCGGTACTTGGTGCCGGCGACCACGGATGAGATGTTCAGGGAAACGATGCGCTTTCCTTTCAGGAAGTCCGGGACGTTTCCGGCCGCCACGCGCTGCGCCAGCGCTTCCGTCACGGCGGTTTTGCCGACGCCGGGCTCGCCGATCAGGCAGGGATTGTTCTTGGTGCGGCGGCTTAAGATCTGAATGACGCGGCGGAGCTCCCGCTCGCGTCCGATCACCGGCTCCAGACGGCCGCGGGCGGCCAGCTCGGTCAGGTCGCGGGTAAACTGGGCGATCGTATCGGTCCCGTACCCCTTCTGGCCGGAATCCGCCAGGACTTCCTCGAGCGGGTAGCGGTTGTCGCCCATGGCATGCAGCATGTGGTCGATCAGTTCGGTGGTGTCGACGTTCAGAATGCGGAAAACAAAAGCGGCCAGGCAGTCCGGCTCCTGGACCAGGACCGTGAACAGGTCCGCGGTGCTGACCCGGGGCTGTCCCTGGTCTTTGGCCAGATCGCGGCATTCCTGCAGGATCAGGTCCAGCAGCGGCGTATACGGAAGGCGGGTGTGTGCCGGCTCCGCCTCGGGCGCGGGAGAGAAGAATTTATCGCCCAGAAGCTGTTCCAGCGTCTGCAGCACCTTTTCGCGGGGGATCCCCTGATTGCGCAGAATGGTTCCGGGCAGACACGGAACGTCGTAGAAGGCGAGCAGCACATGCTCCGTGGAAACGGCGCCGCTGCCGTACATCCTGGCCAGCTGGGCGGCTTTCCGCAGGATCTTCCGGACCGTATCGGTAAAGGGAATTTCGGGTTCCTTCATAAAAGTCTCCTTTTGATGGTATCCAAAACATTCTACACCATCCGCTCCCAAAATTCCACCGCAATTGCGGGCTTCTTCAAATAAATTGACGCGGGGCCCGTTTCATGGTATAGTAAACAGGGGTTCGGCGTGCCCGCTTCCCTGCGGAGCATGCGGCGAGCCATGATTTTATTGCGGAGATCGACCGGAAAACCGGATGGAGAATGAATATGAAACGTAATATAAATAAAATTCTGGGCATTGCGGTACTGGCTGCGGGAGGGATCCTGGCAGCTCTGACGATTGCGCTCCTGGTGACGGGCAGCAGCTTTTCCGAAATATTTGATGTTTCTTCCCTGTTTACCCGGAACGGCCCCGACGTCCCCTATACGTCCGAAGCGCCGCTTCCGTCTTCCTCCGAAGCGGAAACTCCAACGGAACCCGGTTCCGCCGTCACGGAACCTTCCACGGCCGACGTGCCGGCCTCGACGCCGCCGCCGGAAACGCAGCCGTCCGAACCGGTCCTTTCCACGGTCCTGCGCGTAGGCGTATCCGAACTGGAGGGCAATTTCAACCCCTTCCTGCCGCTTTCGGAAGGCGATGCCGACGTGCTGAAGCTGGTCGGCCTGAACCTGCTGACCCGCGACCGCACCGGCCGCGTGATCATGATGGCCACGGAAGGAGAGTACGGCTATTTTAACGGAGAACGCTATCTGTACACGGGCCCGGCCGACATCAGCGTCGAATACAACGAAGAATCGGACGAGACTTCCTTCACCCTGAAGCTGAAGGACGGCATCTTTTTCAGCGACGGCGTCAAGCTGACCGTAGACGACCTGATCTTCAACCTGTATGTGCGCCTGCAGCGGAATTATCAGGGAGACGGCAATCTGCGCAGTCTGGACATCGTAGGCCTGAAGAACTATTACTACAATAATTCCATGGCGGAGGACATCACCGTCACGGATGAAGAGGTGGAGGCCGAACTGCAGGATCCGGGGCCGGATACCCAGACCTATATCCGCGGGCTGATCCGCAGTACGCTGGAAAAAGCCGCGGAGGAAGCCCGCCGTGACTGGGCCTCCTATCAGACGCTGGGGTACGGCAACTCCGCCGAGGAATTCTTCTACAAAGTATACGGGATCGACTTGAACTACAGCCTGGTCGACAAGGACCTTAAGCAGGTCTGCGAGGATGT
>CADBQE010000152.1 GCA_902796695.1 uncultured Lachnospiraceae bacterium | reverse complement strand
CGTATTCCGCATGGTGCTCAGGTCCACACTGTCCTGCGGCAGCGCGATGCTGGGCGTGGGTTTGAAGGCGGCGCGGAAGACGAGCGGCGTTCCGCAGGCCATGCCGCCCAGGATGCCGCCGCAGTGATTGGAAGAAAGGACCACATGGCCGTCTTCGATGCGGTATGCGTCGTTGGCTTCGCTGCCGCGCATGGCAGCCAGCGCGAAGCCGTCGCCGAATTCCAGGCCTTTCACAGCCGGGATGGCGAAAACGGCCTGCGAGAGCCGGTTCTCAAGCCCGGCAAAGGGGTGGCTGCCCAGACCGACGGGCAGGCCGGTGACTGTGCATTCGATCACGCCGCCCAGAGAATCGCCCCGGTCCTTTGCCTCCTGCAGCAGGGCCTGCACCGCCCCGGCATCTTCCGCGTCGGCGCCGCCCACGGACAGGATCCGGGCGGTCACGTCCACGCCTTCCCGGGCGAGCAGCTGCTTCGCGATCCCGCCGGCAATGCAGAGCGGCGCGGTCATGCGGCCGGAATAATGGCCGCCGCCGGACGGAATGCGGCCGGACTTAACAAAAGCCGGCCAGTCCGCGTGTCCGGGCCGGGGAATGGTGCGCATCGCTTCGTAATCCGCGGGACGCGCGTCCCGGTTGGGCAGGACGGCCCGCACCGGTCCGCCGGTAAAGATACCGTCCGCCAGACCGCTTTCAAAGACGGGCACGTCCGTTTCCCGCCGCGTAGAGTCGAATGCGCCGCGTCCGGGCGCGCGCCGGTCCAGAAAGGCCTGCAGCGCGGGCAGATCAAGCGGGGTCCCGGCCGGAATGCCTTCCAGTGTCACGCCGACCAGGGGCCCGTGGGATTCTCCGAATATCGTAAAGTGAAAAAAGGATCCGAAAGAAAAGGCGTTCATGTCAGCTGCCCGAACGCGTTCCAGAAGCCGGCAAAGGATTTGGCTACGCAGTCCGCGTTGTCCAGTTCAACGGGTTTGCTGGCGGCACAGGCCGCAACGGCCGCGGCCATGGCCAGGCGGTGGTCGCCCAGCGTGCGGACCGGACCGCCCCAGACGGTCCCGCCGTGGACCTGCAGAACGTCGTCCCGCACCCGGGCCTGTACGCCCAGGTCATGGAGCAGATCCAGGGTCCCGGCCAGCCGGTCCGATTCCTTAAGCCGCAGACGGCCCGCCCCGGTAAACTGCGTATCGCCGGCGGCCGTGGCAGCCAGCACCGCGAGCGGCGGCACCAGATCCGGGGTCTGAGAGACGTCGATCGTGATGCCTTTCAGCGGGGCGTGACGCACGGCAATGACTTCGGGCGTGGCGCCGATCTCCGCCCCCATCTGCTGAAGAATATCCAGGATCGCCATATCGCCCTGATGTGAGCGGGGGGACAGACCGGTGACGGCCAGGCCCTGCGGAGACAGCGCTCCGATGCACAGGAAGACGGCCGCGGCGGAAAAATCGCCCTCGGCGGCCAGTTCGCGGGGAAGCGCCGCCTGCCTGCCTCCCGTGATCCAGAAAAGATCGTCCCACGCGAGCGCACTGCCGTCTTTATGGGCCAGCTGCGCCTTATCGAGCGGCGCGCCGGCGGCTTCCAGCACGTGCTCCGTCATCGCAATATAGGAAGAAGATTCCACGGGCGCCTGGATCCGCAGCGCGGAGTCGCCGTCCGCAAAGGGCAGCGACAGCAGCAGCGCGGAAATAAACTGGGAAGAGATATTGCCGGGCAGCGTCCAGATCCCGGAGCGGAGCCGGCCGGATACATAGAGGTTGGCGCCCCGCTCCTCCACGGTCATGCCGTGGGCTTTTAAAGTCGCGTCAAACGGCGCGAGAGGCCGGTTCATCAGCCGCCCTTCGCGGAGCAGGCAGGCCTTAGCCCCCAGCAGGCCGGACAGCGCCATCATAAAGCGCAGGGTCGCCGCGCTTTCCCCGCAGGGCAGGACTTTCAGCTCCGTTCCCGGGTCGGGCAGGAGCCGGCCGGCGGCGTCATGCGGAAAAGGCGTAACGGTAAAGCAGTCCGCTTCTTCGCGGACCGGAGCGCCCAGCGCGGTCAGGCAGCGTGCGGTGGCGGTCACGTCTGCGGAAGCGTCTCTTTTCTGAATGCGGACGGTCTCGCGGCCCAGCGCGGCCAGGATCAGCAGCCGGTGCAGATGGGACTTGGAAGAAGGCGCCTGAAACAGTCCGCTCCGGGGCCCGGGTTGTATGGTAAATGACATGGCAAACTCCTTACCGGGCGCCGCCCGCTTTCAGCCAGGAAGACAGATCCGCCAGCGGGACCGGGATAATATCGCAGTGTCCGACGGCCCGCGGCACGATGAGCGGCAGGTGGCCGCCGTGCAGTTTTTTGTCCTGATGCAGGAAGGGCAGCAGGCGGGCCGCCTCATAGGTATGATCCGACGTGAGGCCGCAGCGCTCCATCAGAGCGGTCAGGCGGGGCAGGAGAGCAGGGTCGCACAGGCCGCGTTCCGTCGCCGCGCGGGTGATCATGAGCAGCCCTTCCGCCACGGCCTGTCCGTGCGGGACACGGTAGCCGCTGAAGGCTTCAATGGCGTGCCCGAAGCTGTGACCCAGATTGAGCAGGCGGCGTGCGCCGCGGTCCTGCTCGTCCTCCTCGACCAGCGCGGCCTTCGTTTCAATGGCCCGGGCCAGCAGCTCCTCGCCGGGCAGCGGGTCGGAATTGGTCTCCAGCGCGCGGAAGAATTCTTCCCCGCTTAAGACGGCGGTTTTGATCAGCTCGCCCATCCCGCTCCGGATCTCTTCCGGCGGCAGCGTAGCGAGCAGCGCGGGATCGCAGATCACGGTCAGGGGCTGATGGAACGCACCGACCAGGTTCTTGCCTTCGGGCAGATTGACGGCCGTCTTGCCGCCCACGGAGGAATCGACCACCGCAAGCAGCGTGGTGGGGATCTGGACAAAAGGCAGGCCGCGCAGATAGGTCGCCGCGGCAAACCCCGCCAGGTCGCCGGTCACGCCGCCGCCCAGCGCGATCACGGGATCCGTGCGCTGCAGGCGGTTGTCCGCCAGAAACGAAAGGAGACGGCAGTAGGTGTTCAGATTTTTGGATGCTTCCCCGGCGGGGAAGATAAACGGCTCGACCTGGAAGCCTTCTCCCCGGAGGGAATCGGTCAGGCGCGCGCCGTACAGGGAAAATACAGTGTCATCGGAAACGACCGCGGCCCAGCGCGCAGCCGTCCTTTCGCGGATCAGTTTTCCGGCGCGGTCCAGAAGGCCCCGCTCCATCAGGACCTCGTAGGGGTTTCCGGCCCGGATCGGTATTGTTTTCATCATAATCCCGCCGCCTTTCTCACAGCATGTACTTTCTGGACCAGAACAGCGTATTCGTCCGGTGTGACGGCCTGCTCGCCGTCGGTCAGGGCCTTGTCCGGATGATCGTGCACTTCGATCATGAGTCCGTCCGCGCCGGCAGCCGCGGCGGCCAGCGCCATGGGCGGAACCAGCGAGGCGATGCCCGTGCCGTGACTGGGATCCGCAATCACGGGCAGATCCGTCATGGTATGCAGCAGCGGGATCACGGCCAGATCCAGCGTGTTCCGGGTATAATCATCAAACGTGCGGATGCCGCGCTCGCACAGGATCACATGCGGGTTGCCCTCCGCCAGGATATATTCGGCGCTCATCAGGAACTCGTGCAGCGTGGCGGCCATGCCCCGCTTTAAGAGAACGGGCTTCCCCATCCGCCCGACTTCCTTTAACAGCTCGAAATTCTGCATATTGCGGGAACCGATCTGGATCACGTCAACGTCCTCGAATAGCGGAAGCTCCCGCACGCCCGTGATCTCCGTGACTATCGGCAGCCCGGATTCCCGCCGCGCCTCAAGCAGCAGCCGGATCCCTTCCTCCTTCAGCCCCTGAAAATCATAGGGCGACGTCCGGGGCTTGAACGCCCCGCCCCGCAGCAGGTCCGCCCCCGCCTTCTTCACCGCCTTCGCGATCCCGACGATCTGCTCCTCGCTCTCCACGGAGCACGGCCCCGCGATCATCATAAACTTCAAATTATCCAATAAACTCATCATGCCCCTACTATACCCCATTTCTCCCCCATTTTCCACCGAAAAACCCCAAACCCCTTCAAAAAAAATCTCCCCCTCCCCCAAACCAATGCCGCCATGCCACCGAGGACGCCACGGGGACGGCGCTGCGGAGACGGTTCCGGTGGTTCCCCGGACGCCTCCCGTGTGGGCCGACGGCCCGCCGGTATCGTTGGTTCCCCCGCCTCTCGTAGGGGCCGATCTGTGATCGGCCCGTCGGTATCGTCGGTCTCCCCCCCCGCCTCTCGTAAGGGCCGATCTGTGATCGGCCCGCCGGT
>CADBQE010000151.1 GCA_902796695.1 uncultured Lachnospiraceae bacterium | reverse complement strand
TCCCTGTTGAAAACCAATCGGGAATACAACGTTTCATCTGCTTCTTGATATTTTTCAAGTTTCATCTGCTTCTCCGCAAATTCCGAGTTGTCTATACAGCCCCTTTCAATGGCCGCAGATTCAGATCAGGTCCGCGAAGCGGCATCCGGCGGCGTCAGCCAGATCTGCCGGAGCCAGTTCGATCTGGAAGCCGACCTTTCCGGCGCTGACAAACATGGCCTCGTGCGCCCGCGCCGTTTCATGGATCCAGGTCGGGAATGCTTTTTTCATGCCGAGAGGCGAGCAGCCTCCGTGAATGTAGCCGGTCAGCGGCAGCAGCTCTTTCTGTTTTATCATGGCGACCGCCTTCTCACCGGAGACGGCCGCTGCTTTTTTCAGATTCAGTTCCGCTGCCACGGGGATCACAAACACGTAGTACTGCCCGGATTTTCCCTGCGTGACCAGCGTCTTGAAGACGCGGTCCGGTTCTTCTCCCAGCAGCTGTGCGATCTGCACGCCGCTCATCGTGGCGTCCGGCGTGTAGGTATGTGCCCGGTACGGGATCTTCTTCCCGTCCAGGATCCGCATGACATTGGTTTTTTCGGGTCCTTTATTCGCCATGACAGTTCTCCGCCTCCTGTTTTCCGGTTCCGGGTCTTTCCTCTGCCTCTCCGCCGCCCAGGATCCAGGCAAAGGCCCGGGCTGTCCGGATCTCCGGGTCACGGAAATGATTGCCCGGATTCCACTCCAGCACGCAGTCCGCCCCCTGCGCCGTAAGCAGGGCCTGCGTTTCGCGGATCCTGTCCGCGACCGTCGCCATGACCGGATTCCGCGTCTTCTCCTCCCGGTCTCCCAGGCTCAGATACACACGCCCGCAACGGATGCGGTTCGTTTTCAGATAATCCGTAAAGCCCGGAAACCACACGGACGGCGAAGCCGCCGCCGCTCCCGCGAACCGGTCCGTCCGACAGGCCGCCCACAGCGCAAACAGCCCTGCCAGCGAGTACCCGCCGATATAATACCTCCGGTCCGGATCCGCGCACAACTTCCGCACTTCCTCAAGTGTTGCGGCCGCACCGCCCCCGAAGCCCTCTTTCCCGAACACGGGCGGGGCCTCCCACGGGGAGAGGTCCCGGTTCCAGTCCTCAGTCCTGAGCGCGATCAGCCGAAACGGGCGCTTCACGCTTTCCCGGATCAGCTCCGCCTCCTTCTGTATCCCTTCCAGGTCGTGATCGTCCGCCGGCTGGATCAGCACGTCGCGGGCGGAAGGGTCTCCCAGTTCATAAACGGTCATGCTTCTCCTTTTGCCATTTCGGCCCCGAGTTCAAACGCGCGCCGCAGATGCTCCGGGAACACCGTCTCATGCCGCAGCTGCTTCTCTTCGGGGTCGAACATGCTCCACGGCCAGTCGGTTTTCCCATAGTCCTTAAGCTGCAGCGTATCGCCGCTGACCAGCACTTTGGCCGGTCCCACAAAACGGCTGAGCGTCTCGCGGTATCCCTCCGTCAGCCCCCGATACATCCCGTCCGGCGCGTTGCTGGTCATGATCAGCAGCACCGGGATCGGACGCGCATTGCAGCACGGCGTCTCCAGATTATAGGTCAGGTTCTGGAAAATCAGCCGCTCATACAGCGCCCGAAACGACGCCGTCAGCTCCGACAGATAATTCGGCGACCCGATGATCAGCCCGTCCGACTCCCGGATCGCATCCAGCACCGGCGTCAGCCCGTCCCGGCACACACAATGCCCCTTGAACCTCTCCCTTTTGCACCCGAAGCACGAAATACACCCCGTATACTTCTCCAGCCGGAACAGATCAAACCTTTGAACGGCCGCCCCTTCCGACTCCGCTCCCCTCACCGCCTCCTTCAGCAGCGACTCCGTATTCCATCCCATCCGCGGCCCCGCATTGACCGCTACGATCTTCTTTTCCATCTTCTCTCTCCTTCTTTCCGCGGGCCGATCACAGATCGGCCCCTACGATATCGGCCAAACATGTGACAGGGGGACGGTTCCTTTGTCACGTTTTTCCCCTTCTTTCCGCGGGCCGATCACAGACCAGGTGAATTGATGCGCAGCAGCAAGAGAGGGCGGTCTGGGCCGTCGGCCCCTACGATATCGGCCAGCTTTGTTATCTTTTTGCCTGTCAGGGGCGTTCAAATCTTACGATATAGGCACCGAGCACCTGGCGGCAGGGGATGGAGGCGGCGTTTTCGGGGGTGAGGGGCTGGTTCGGGTAGTGCGCGGAGGGGTCTTCCCGGAAGGCGGGGAGGGTCCGGCCCGTGCTGACGCCGTGTGCGTCGTTCGGGCCGAAGCGCCAGGCGAATTCGCAGTCGCAGAATTCTTTGCGCACTGTGATCGTTTCCGCCGGGCGGAAGGTCAGTTCGGACCCGGTCCGGAAATAGCATCCGGTGTTGTCTTTCTCCGCAGGACATCCGCCCTCAAGGCCTGTGCCCGTATAGGTGAGTTCCAGAAACGGCGCACGGATCCTCACCGTTTTCCCCTGTCTTTCAAAGCCGACCGCATCCGTACAACTGTTCCAGTGTGCGATGTTCAGCCAGCCCCGCCGGCCCTCGTGCTCCGCCGGCGCGTTGAATTCCACATAGACTTCCCGTTCGTCCCGGATCTCCGCATTGATGCGCAGCACCGGCCGGAGCGATTCAAATCCTTCCGGCATCATCGCCCTGACCCGGTCCTGCTCGACGCCGTACGCCATCACAAACTGCTCTACCCGCACGATTTTCTCCTCCTGCCGCTTCTCCGGAGCTGCGGAGCGCGCGGCCAGAAACGTTTCGACCTCTTTCCGCGACGGCACCGCCCTCAACGCGCCCTTCCGGGTCGTAACCAGCGAAGCCGCCGCATTCGCGAAGCGCTGCATCTCCTCCAGATCCCGCTCTCTCAGATCCCGGATGCCTTGCTCCAGAACATAATGCAGCACGCACGCGCAGAACACGTCTCCCGCCCCGGTCGTATCCACGGTTTCGGCCTGCGGGAACGGCGGCGACTCCACACGGAGGTCTCCCGCGTACGCGCAGCTTCCGTCCGCGCCTTTGGTCAGCAGGATCAGCGGGATCGGATACCGCTCCCGCAGCAGCGCGATCCCCTCGTCAAAATCTTCCTTTCCGGTGAACCACCGCAGTTCATTGTCCGCGATTTTCAGGATGCTGCAGTGTTCCATGCCCCAAGCGATCTGCCGGCGGGCCTCCTCCGGGCTGTTCCACAGAGGTTCGCGCAGATTCGGGTCAAAAGAAAGCAGGCACCCGTGCCGCTCCGCCAGAGCCACCGCCCTGCGCAGCGCCTCCCGGGCCGGCTGCCCGGTCAGGGACAGGGAGCCGAAATGAAAGATCCGGGAATCCGCGATGAGCTCCTCCGGCACTTCGTCCGCACGCAGCATCAGATCCGCGCCCGGATTCCGCCAGAAGGAGAAATCCCGGTCGCCGTCCGGCGTCTTCCCCACATAGGCCAGCGTCGTCGGCGCCTCAGCCGAAAGCGTGAGCGCCCGCGCATCGATGCCGGCCTCCTGCACCGCCCGCTTCAGGAACCGCCCCGGCGTGTCATCCCCTACTTTTCCGATAAAGGCGGTCTTCCGCCCCAGCTGCGCCAGCATCGCCAGCACGTTGCAGGGCGCGCCGCCGGGATTGGCCTCCAGCAGCGGATTGCCCACGCGGCTCACCCCGCTGTCCGTAAAATCGATCAGCAGCTCTCCGAGCGCCGTTACATCAAACTGTCTCACTGTTCCAGCACTTTCTTCCCTTCCTGAATGATCCTGTCATCCCGCACCGCGAAAATGATCCGCAGACCGCAGCCCGGATGCCGCGCCGCATAATCCCGGCACGCCTGCACGGCCCGCTCCCAGGCCTGCACCCGCGGATACCCGAAGATCCCCGCGGAGATCAGCGGGAACCCGATCGACCGGCAGCCGTTCTCCTCCGCCAGCTCCAGGGACCTGTAATACGCCCCGTACAGCTGCTCCGGCTCACCGTGCTTCCCGTCCTGCCAGACGGGCCCCACCGCGTGAATAATAT
>CADBQE010000150.1 GCA_902796695.1 uncultured Lachnospiraceae bacterium | reverse complement strand
TCCGCCGGGAATCAGGCCGTAATAGGAATTGTAATACATGTCCATGGTGAAATCGGGGGCCGTGTAATGGTAAAGCGGAAAGCGGCCGCCGCGGTCATCCGCCAGAAACTGTTCGGCGTACAGGTCCGCTTCCACGGTGTCCAGATAGTCCCGCAGAACGCCGGGGGTCCGGCTGTCGCTGTAAGGATAAGGAAGCTCGGTCCACCGGGTGATCAGGCTTTCCGGCCGATGCTTATAGTAGGAAAAACCCGAGGGGATACGCACGTATTTTTTGGCATCCGCGGAGGTCAGATTGTCCATCCAGCCGTGATAGACCTGCGTGTTTTCCAGAGAAGCATCCATCCCGTAGCCGATCACGACCCGGTACAGCCGGTCGCCGTACAGATGCCGGCGCAGCAGTTCCGCCGTCAGCGGATTCAGCTGCGTGGGGTCAACAAGCATCTGCAGCAGGGAATCCGCATCCGTTCCCGTGATATGGCCCCGGAAGATTTCCCGCAGGATCAGATGATCCGCGGCGCGGAGGATGTCCGGCGTATTTTCGGACAGATCGCGGCGGCGGCTCCACCAGCCCGCATCGTTCTCGTCCTTCGCTTCGTTCTCGGTCAGAAGGTTAATGACGCGATAGTAATCGCCGGGATGCTCCGGCAGCGGGATCCCGTCCCGGAACCAGCCTCCGATGTGCTCCAGCACAAAAAGCTGCACTTCGTTGGGATCAAAATCCCGGCTGCCTCTCAGGCCGCGCCAGGTCGTCTTTTCCAGAAAGAGACGGGGAAGAAGCTCGCCGGGCTTCAGATCCGTGAACTCCCAGCGGACCGTCTGTCCGTCCAGGCTCCAGTTAAGCGGCGCGAGCTTTTTGACTAACGGCAGATCCTCTTCCCGCAGGGTCAGGGAAACAGTAAGCCGCCCGATTTCGGAAAAAGAAGAAAACGGCGCCGCGGTCAGGTCCAGCGCGATCACGCGGGCATGTACCAGAGAAGTTTCGGTCCGGTACTCATACCGGACGGCGAGGGATCCCCGCGGCGGGATCCCGCAGCGGAGGGTGCCGCTGTCTGTCGCGCGGCAGGGCGCGGAGGCGGAGACCGTCAGGCTCTCTTTCCGAAATCCCGCGGAAAGAAAAGGCAGCGGCAGCTCTCCGGACCAGGGAATGTCCGTGGGATTCTCCAGGACCCAGAGACAGGCCGTACGGCCGGAATCCTCATCCGCCTCTATTTCCAGCGCCGTGAATATCAGGGGCAGTGTGCTGCCCGGCTCCTCGGCCAGCACCTGCGGAGCGCAGGAGAGCCAGAGAAGAATAACGGCCAGGATTGGAAAATATCTGAATTTCATCATGACGATTCCTTTCGAAGGCTTTTTTCAATTCTGTCAAAACAAGTCTATCACCGGTAGACTGCCTTGTCAAGCAATAAAAGAGGAGCGGATCTTTCGACCCGCTCCGTCCGCCGCGGCGGTTACAGCTTTTTGACCCAGGTGCCGGACGGATCCCGCACAAACCGCAGCTTTTCCAGATATTTCCGGTGGTTCTGATCCGGCCCGCCGTAGCGCAGTTCGGTGAAGCCGCGCGCTTTCAGCTCATCCGCCAGGAAGGCCCCCAGAGAAAAATCCCGGAAGCGGGGCATGGAATAGTCCAGAAGCAGGCGGGCGGCGGTGCCTTCGGTCTTCAGGAAGACGATGCCGGCCGGGGTGTCCTCGCAGAGGATCAGGCCGCGCACGTCGGCTGCCGCGGGATCCGTGTCGATGCCCGGAAAGCAGGAGTCGATATCCGCCGCGTACTCTGTCAGGAAGTGGACAAGCACCGGGTCGTCGGCCGCTGTTTCCAGGATCCGGTAATCCTTCCGGGTGTGCCGGATCTTCCACAGAAAAAACAGATTGATCAGCACCAGCGCGCAGTTCATGAGCGCCAGCGGGTAGGACCCGATGATCAGCGCGTAGAGGAAGGAAATAAAGCTGCCTGCCATATTGACCAGCCGCAGTTTGACTACGGAGGTCATCAGGAAGGAGAGCAGCACCAGAGCCGAGCCGACATAACCGGCGATCTCTAACCAGGTCCGGGGATCCATCGCGTTATTCCTCCCGCTTTCAGTACCGTTCTTCGATCTCCCGGATCACGTGGCCCACGCAGGCCTCCACCGTGCCGGGCTCAAACGGATTGGGCAGGCCGCCTTCCTTCAGCAGGTCGAAGTAGCCCTTTGTCCCGCCGGCGCGGCAGAGCTTCAGGTAATCCGCCCAGGCCTTTTCCCGGTCGGTCTTCATCAGGCCGTAATAGTGGAAAGCGCCCATCTGTGCCAGCGCGTAATCGATGTAATAGAACGGATACAGGAAGATATGCTGCTTCTGCATCCAGAAACCGCCTTCCTCCAGGAACGCATTGCCGTCATAATCGCGCCAGGGCATATAGTATTTTTCAATTTCCCGCCACACGTGACGGCGCTCAAGGGGCGTCATGTCCGGCTTTTCGTAGACCCGGTGCTGATACTCGTCCACGCAGGCCATATACGGAAGCACCGCCAGCGCGCCGATCAGGTGCGCGGTGATGTATTTCTCCGTATTCTCCCCGAAGAAGCTGTTCATCCAGGGATAAGCGAAGTGCTCCATGCTCATGGAGTGGATCTCATTGATCTCCGAAGTGGAGCCGGAGAGCATGTTGACGGGGATGGAACGCATGGCCAGATAGCCCTGGAAGGCGTGGCCGGCTTCATGGGTCAGCACGTCCACGTCGGCGCTGGTGCCGTTGAAATTGCTGAAGATGAACGGGGCTTTGTAGGCCGGGAAGCGGGTCATATAGCCGCCCATGCGCTTGCCGGGCCGGGTCTCTAAGTCAAACAGCCGGTGCTCGACCATAAAGTCGAAGAATTCGCCGGTCTCCGGGCTCATCTCGCGGTACATGCGCTGCGCCTTCGCCACCAGTTCTTCCATGGTGCCGATGGGGTCCGCGTTGCCTTCCGGGAAGAGCAGGGCTTCATCGTAATACCGCAGGGTGTCCGTGCCCAGCAGCTCCTTCTGGCGTTCCCGGATGCGGGCCACCGCGGGCGTGATCACTTCCTTGATCTGCGCGCGGAATTTTGCCGCGTCTTCCTGCGTGTAATCGAAGCGGCGGCGCTGCAGATAGGCCAGTTCCGTGTAGGAGGCAAAGCCCAGTTTTTTCGCCATGCCGTCGCGCAGATGCACCAGCTCATCGTACTGGGCGTCGAGCTGCGGGCTGATGCTTTCGTACAGGGCGGCCCAGGCTTCAAAGGCTTCTTTGCGCTCCGCGCGGTCCGTGCTCTCCATATGCTTCAGCAGGCCGTAGAAATTGCATTTTTCGCCGCGGAATTCCGTGACGGCCAGCGCGCTGTCCTTCTGGTAGCGGTTGGTCAGTTCGCCCTCGCGGATGATATCCTGCATCAGGCGCGCATCCGTCGTTTTCAGGGAAGCGTCCACCAGCCGGAACAGCTGCGGTCCGAATTCCGCTTCAAAAGCGGCGCGGTGCGGGCAGGCGGCAAACGCTTCCTGATACGCCTTGCGCAGGGGGATCAGGGCGGCGTTCTGCTCGCGGATCCATTTCATCTCGCCGTCATAAAAGTCATCCGTGGTGTCGATGGTATTGCGCACGGAGCAGAGCGAGACCATCGTGAAATGCTGCATTTCCCGCTCCTGCAGGGCAAAAAAAGCGGCCCGGGCCTCTTCGTAGGACGCGGCGCTCCGCAGCTTTTCCGTGGTTTCCGCCAGGGCTTCTTTCAGAGCTTCCATATCCGGACGGATGTAGGGCATATCGGGGAAGGATGGTACTTTCATGAGGACTCCTTTCATGGTTGGATCGGTGGGACGGGGAGGGGCTTTGTCAGTTTGATTCTCCGGCAGAACGCGTACGAGCGGATTGGCGGAACCGCTGCAGGATATCCCGCAGTTCGCTTTCCCACTCGCTGCCGCGGCTGTACCAGAGACAGGCGTCGAATCCGGGGACCCGGTACCGCACGGACGAGCACAGAACGATACGGGGATGCAGCCCTTTTTCCCGAAGCAGCTCCGGCAGCTTCCGGCCGCAGTCGAATTCGGACGGAACGCCGGGCCCCGGCGGATAATGCATATCCGTAATGATCAGTTCAAACGGCGCTCCGGCTCCGGCCGCCGTCTCCAGCAGCGCGGTGCCGTCCGCCTGATTGGAAACCCAGCTGACGTCTTCCTCCCCCATACGCTTTAAGACGCGGGCGAGGG
>CADBQE010000149.1 GCA_902796695.1 uncultured Lachnospiraceae bacterium | reverse complement strand
CCGGACAAGTCCGAAGAACCGGAAGAACCCGAAGAGCCGGAGAAGCCCGAAGAACCGAAAAAACCGCAAAAACCCGACAAATACGAAGCCCTGTTCAAGGCGCTGGACGAGCGGGAACGGAAGAAAGAAGAAGCCCGCGAAAAGGAAAAACGCGGGGAAACGGACGCGGCCGCTTCGTCGGACGACCCTTCGGAAAAGACCGCCCGGAAGCTGCAGGAACTCCTGGAAAAAGTGCAGCAGTTCTGGGATGATGAAAAGAACCGGGACGCGGTCTCCCTGATCGAGCGGCAGCTGCTGCGCCTGGGGAAGCACCTTCTGCCCACGTACTTCGTGCTGGAAGGCGAGATCGGCCTGAAAGACCCGGCGGCCACCGGCCTGCTGATCGGGAAGATCTACCGCTTTTATCCCCTGTACGGGGACCATATCCGGGTGGACGGCGTATTCGACCGGCAGACGGTCAATCTGTATACGGAAGTGAAAGGCCGGCTGCGCCTGGGGATCCTTGCGGAGATCGCACTCAGACTGCTTCTGAACAAACGCTGCCGCAGCTGGCTGAAGCAGCTGCTGAAGAAAGAGGAACCGGCCGGAAACGACAGCGGGCCGGATGCACGGAAACCGGAACCGGCAAACGGATAAACATCGGGAGGAAAAAACAATGGCGGATGCAAAAAACAAATTCAGCGCGACCATCGAATCCATGTTTGAAAGCATGAAGGGCATGATCAGCTCCAGAACCGTGGTGGGAGAGCCTGTCATCATCAATGAAAATACGTTCGTCCTGCCCCTCATGGATGTTTCCGTAGGCGTGGGAGCCGGTGCCAACGTGAGCGAAAACACCGGCCGCAACCTGGGAGGCGGCGGCCTGGGCGCCAAGTTTTCCCCCAGCGCCGTGCTGGTCGTGCAGGACGGCAATGCCCGCATCATCAATATTCAGGAACAGGACAAGCTGGTCCACCTGATCGAGTCCGCGCCGGACACCGTCAACCGCGTGCTGTCCATGCTGCATAAGAAAAACAAAAAGGTCGATGCGGCCGTCGAAAGCGCGTTTGACGACCTGGAGATCTGATTTTTCGGAAATTTTGAATTTTTTGGAAATTGCCTCTTGCATTTTTGCCGGGGTTTTGGTATAGTGTCGCTGTTGCGGTTCCAACCGCTTCAGTTAATAGTAAGGAGGTGCTGTCATGGCGAAATGCGCTGTTTGCGGTAAGGGCGTGCATTTTGGAAACAATGTGAGCCATTCTCATAGACGTTCCAATCATATCTGGAAGCCCAACGTGAAGTCTGTTCGCGTGAAAGTCGGTGAGGGAACGCAAAAGATGTATGTTTGCACTTCCTGCCTGAGATCCGGCAAAGTGGAAAGAGCCTAATCTCTTTTCTGCGAATCGGACAAAAGCCCCGGAAGTCTCAGAAAAGAGACGGCCGGGGCTTTTCTCTTAAGGATTCGGGCGGAAAGACAGGGACGGTCCGGCGGAAATGCCCTTTTCGGATTATTCCGCGGCGGTCCCGTAGAAAAATTGGGCTTTTCTCTATTTTTCACTTTTTTACACCGAATTCGGTGATTGATTTTTTCGGCCGCCCCCTGTAGAATATTAACAACCCCTATGAGGCTGAAGTGTTATTTCAAGATTCCGCTGTCAGCTAGTACCATGAAAGGCTGAAATTATGAGGAAACAGAGCAAAAGGGTTGCGATTACCAAAGAAGCGATCGAATCTGCTTATTTTGAAGTATTAAGCAGCAATCCCGGCAAAAAGGTCACAGTCAAGGAAATCTGTGAAAGAGCCCAGGTGAACCGGACAACGTTCTACAAATACTACCAGGACGCGGAACAGCTCGGAGAGACTGTCCGCGCCGGCATGAAGGCGGATCTGGAAAACCTCATGAAGGAGACGATCCCGGAAGACCGTTCAGACATCTATGAACTGGTTTCCCGGCTGATTACCGCTATTTACCGTGATAAAAAGGCCCGCAGCATGTTTATGCTGCAGCGCAGGGACGGCAAATACGAAGACTTTTTCGAAATGCTCTGGCGCTATTACTATGCGCCAAAATTCGGCGCGGCGCTGTCGGAGGATGACTGGATCCGCGTGACGTACGGAAACTGTGCCGTTATGGGGCTCCTGGAAGCCTGGATCAATGACGGCATGAAGATTTCCCCGGAAAAGATCGCCAACAGTGTCATTGCCTTTGACAAGAGCATCAAAGCCGGGAGATAACGCACGTCTGATCAAAGGTGCGCAGACCCCCGGCAGTTCTCATTGTGAGAAGGGAGACGTTCATGAAAGCAAATATCAGGACAGAAAAAGGCGAAGTCATCATCGATACCGATGTGATCGCCAAATATGCGGGTGCCGTTGCTGGCGAATGCTTCGGCGTCGTCGGTATGGCTGCCATGAATATGAAGGATGGAATTGCGCAGCTGTTAAAGAAGGAAAACCTGGCACAGGGCATCAGCGTCCAGGTGAACGAAGGCAGGCTCCTTCTGGAATTTCCCGTGATCGTGGCTTACGGGGTCAGCATTGCGGCCGTCTCGGACAACCTGATCGAAGACGGGAAATACAAAGTGGAAGCTTTCACCGGTATTCCGGTGGAAAAGGTCAATGTCTTTGTAGAAGGTGTTCGCCTGATCGATTAATACCTGGAGGAATGGGGCGTGGCTACCTACCAATTGAATGCTTCCCGGCTGATGAGTCTGTTCCTGTCCGGAGCAGCGACGCTGGAAGCCAACAAGAACTGGATCAACGATCTGAACGTATTCCCGGTGCCTGACGGCGATACGGGAACCAATATGACCATGACGGTGTCTTCCGCCGTCAGAGAACTGGGCAAGCTGAGCGATCCGGATATGCCGGCCGTGGCGAAAGCAATCTCTTTCGGCTCCCTGCGCGGCGCGCGCGGCAACAGCGGCGTGATCCTGTCCCAGCTGTTCCGCGGTTTCTGCAAAGTGGTGCAGGAACAGTCGTTTCTGGACGTCAACAGCCTCTCGGAGGCCGTGACCAAGGCCGTGGAAACCGCTTACAAAGCGGTCATGAAGCCGAAGGAAGGCACGATCCTGACCGTGGCCCGCGGCATGGCGGAATATTGGACGGAGCACGCGCCGGAAGAAACCGATATCGAAGCCCTGTTCAGCACCACGATCGCGCACGGCGAAGAAGTGCTGGCGCAGACCCCCGAGTTGCTTCCGGTGCTTAAGGAAGCCGGCGTGGTGGACTCCGGCGGCCAGGGACTCATCGTATTCCTGAAAGGCGCCTATGCCTGTCTGATGGGACAGGAGATCGCCGCGGCGGCGCCGGCCGGCGTTGCTTCCGACGGCTCCGTGACCCATGACGAAGTCATCGTCAATAACGAAAACCTGGGCGAGATCACCTTCGGCTACTGCACGGAGTTCCTGATCAACCTGGTGAAACCCATGACCGAAGAAGAAGAACTGGGCTTCAAGAGCTATCTGGAAAGCCTGGGCGACTCCATAGTCATGGTGGCGGACGAAGAGATCTGCAAGGTCCACGTCCATACCAACGATCCCGGCCTGGCCATCCAGAAGGCGCTGACCTTCGGCGGCCTGACCAACATGAAGATCGACAACATGCGGTATGAGCATGAAGAAAAACTGATCCGGGACGCTTCCCGCATCGCGGCCGCCGCCAAGGCGGAGATCCGGAAAACACCAGCGCCGGAAACGGATAAAGCGAACTGGAAGGAAGTCGGTTTTGTGGTCACCGCAGCCGGAAAAGGATTAAAGGAAATCTTCCTGAGCCTGAATACGGAGATGGTCGTCGTGGAAGGCGGCCAGACCATGAACCCCAGCACGGAAGATCTGCTGGAAGCGATCGGCCGGGTGCCGGCGCACACGGTTTTCGTCTTCCCGAACAACAAGAACATCATTCTGGCGGCGCAGCAGGCCCGGGAACTGACCCAGGACAAGCGCGTGATCGTGATCCCCACGACCACCATTCCGGAAGGCATCACCTGCCTGGTCAGCTACGACCAGACGGCTTCGCCGGAAGAGAATGAGCAGCAGATGAACGAAATGCGCGGCAGCGTAAAAAGCGCCGAAGTCACCTACTCCGTACGCGCCACGACCATCAGCGGCAAAAAGATCCGCAAGGGCGACGTAATGGGCCTGGGCGGCCCGGACGGGCTCTACGCGGTAGGCCGCAAGCTTCACGACGTTACGATGGAAACGGTGGAAGCCATGATGTCCGACGACGCCAGCGTCATTTCGATCTACTCCGGTGCGGATGTATCCGACGCGGATGCTAGCAGACTTGCGGATGACCTGACCCGCAAATACACCGGATGCGATGTGGAGCTTTACCGCGGCGACCAGCCGGTGTACTACTACATTCTGTCAGTGGAGTAATCGGACAATCGGAAATAAAACGAAAGATACGGGCAAAGGGGAACCTTTGTCCGTATTTTGCAGGAAGGAGAAGACGGGATGGACTGGGAAGAGACGCCGGTCAGAAAACTGGACGGGATCGGACCGCAGACCGCGCTGGCCCTGGAAAAGATAGGGATCACGCGGCTGGGAGACCTGCTGCGCTGCTATCCCGCGGACTATGAGACCTACGGCGAGCCGGTTCCGGTCCGGGACGCGGCGCCGGGCTCGTTTGCCGCGGTGCGCGCGGTCATCGATACGGCTCCTTCCTCCTACGGCTTCGGACGCAATACGATCGTTTCCTTCCGGATCCGCGACCGGAGCGGAACCCTGCGCGTGAGCTATTTCCACGCGCCGTATATCAAAAGCAGCATTCATAAATACGAAGAGCGCGTTTTCCGCGGACGGGTGCGGGACGGCGGAAAATACGGCCTGAGCATGGATCAGCCGGAAATGTACACGCCGGAGGAATACGAAAAACTGCGGGGCACGATCCGCCCGGTCTACAGTCTGCCCGCCGGCCTGTCCCGGGCCCGCTTCCTGAAAGCCATGAAGCAGGCGCTCGGCTTTGCGGATCACCGGCCGGACCTGCTGCCGCCCGACATCCTGCCGCCCGGTCTGCCGGACGGCGCCGAAGCCATCCGCCAGATCCATTTTCCGGACTCCGTTCAGAAGCTGGAAGAGGCCCGCAGCCGCCTGGTGCTGGAAGAATTTACGGCCTTTATCCTGCGGATCCGCCTGATGCGGCAGGAGAAGAAGGCGGGGGAAAATCCCTGCCCCATGCCGGATGCTTCGCTGGAGGAGCAGGCTCTGGCCAGGCTGCCCTATGCGCTGACGGGGGCTCAGCAGCGCGCACTTCGGGAGATCGGACGGGATCTGGCCGGAGACAGGCGGATGGACCGTCTGCTTCAGGGAGACGTAGGCTCCGGCAAAACGGCGGTCGCGCTGCTGGCGCTGCTCAGGGCCGTCGGAAACGGCTACCAGGGCGCGCTGATGGCACCGACGGAAGTGCTGGCGGAGCAGCATTACGGAAAGATCTCCGCACTGCTGGCCGCATGGCAGCTTCCGGTCAGGCCGGTCCTTCTGACATCTTCCGTCAGAGCGGCGGAAAAGAGGGAGATCCTGCGGAGGATCGCCTCCGGGGAAGCCGATCTGGTCATCGGGACGCATGCCCTGATCCAGGACGGCGTAAGCTTCAGCCGACTGGGCCTCGTGATCACGGACGAGCAGCACCGCTTCGGCGTCCGGCAGCGGAATGTGCTGGCGGGCAAGGGGAATTCCCCGCACATGCTGGTCATGAGCGCCACGCCGAT
>CADBQE010000148.1 GCA_902796695.1 uncultured Lachnospiraceae bacterium | reverse complement strand
CCGCGTGGCTCGTCATACCGCCGCGGGCAGTAAGGATGCCCTGCGCCGCCTTCATGCCTTCGATATCATCGGGAGAGGTCTCCAGACGCACCAGAACGACTTTGGCCTTCTTATCCTTCGCTACGGCTGCCTTGGCGTCCGCCGCGTTGAAAACGATCGCGCCGCAGGCAGCGCCGGGGGAAGCTCCCAGGCCCTTGCCGATCGGGGTGGCCGCCTTCAGGGCCGCCGCGTCGAACTGCGGGTGCAGCAGGGTGTCCAGGTTGCGGGGGTCGATCATCAGAACGGCCTGCTTTTCATCGATCATGCCTTCGTCCACCAGGTCGCAGGCGATCTTCAGAGCGGCCTGCGCGGTGCGCTTGCCGTTGCGGGTCTGCAGCATGTACAGTTTGCCGTGCTCTACGGTAAATTCCATATCCTGCATGTCGCGATAGTGATTTTCCAGCGTCTGGCAGACCTGCTTGAACTGCTCGAAAGCTTCGGGGAATTTGTCTTCCATTTCGGTGATGTGCATGGGCGTACGCACGCCGGCCACCACGTCTTCGCCCTGGGCGTTGGTCAGGAATTCGCCGAACAGGCCCTTTTCGCCGGTCGCGGGGTCGCGGGTGAAGGCGACGCCGGTGCCGCAGTCGTCGCCCATGTTGCCGAAGGCCATGGACTGCACGTTAACGGCGGTGCCCCAGCTGTAGGGGATGTCGTTGTCGCGGCGGTATACGTTGGCGCGGGGGTTGTCCCAGCTGCGGAACACCGCCTGGATGGCGCCGAAGAGCTGTTCCTTGGGATCGGAAGGGAATTCGGTGCCCAGTTTGGCTTTATATTCTTCCTTGAACTGGAAAGCCAGTTCCTTCAGGTCGTCCGCGGTCAGATCCACATCCAGCTTGACGCCCTTTTCTTCTTTCATCTTGTCAATGAGCTGTTCGAAGTACTTCTTGCCGACTTCCATGACGACGTCCGAGTACATCTGGATGAAGCGGCGATAGCAGTCCCAGGCCCAGCGGGGATTGCCGGACTTGGCGGCGATGACGCCGACCACGTCCTCGTTTAAGCCCAGGTTCAGGATGGTGTCCATCATGCCGGGCATGGAAGCGCGGGCGCCGGAACGGACAGAGACCAGCAGCGGGTTCTCATGGTCGCCGAACTTCTTGCCGGTAATGGTTTCCAGCTTTTCTACGTATTCCATGATCTGGGCGCGGATCTCATCATTGATCCGCTTGCCGTCTTCATAGTACTGGGTGCAGGCTTCGGTCGTGATGGTAAAGCCCTGCGGCACGGGCAGGCCGATATTGGTCATTTCCGCCAGGTTGGCGCCTTTGCCGCCCAGCAGGTTGCGCATGGAAGCATTGCCTTCACTGAACAGGTAAACCCACTTCTTCATATATTGGTTCCTCCTCAAATAATGTGCGTGTCTTTAGAAACAACGATTTATTATATCACAAAACGGCCCTTTGCAAAACCGGCTTGTCTTTTATTTCTTCGGAAAGATACCGTCTGTTCCTAAAATAATTAAGTATTTCCGGATCGCTGCGCGGTCTCTTCTCCGTTCGGGGCGCCGGCCCTACTTTTCTTCGTTCCGGATGGCCTTGGCGGATTCCCTGAGCACCTCTTCCACTTTGGATTCCGGGATGCCCGTGCGGGCGGAGATCTCCGCCGCGGAAGCCGGCCGGCCGGTCTCTTCCTCCCAGGCTTTTACCGTTTCCATGATGCGGTTCGCCATGGCCGCCATCTCGTCTTCCATCTTTTCGAAGCTGCCGGCTTCGCGGATCAGCGCCTTCATGGCCTTGTGGATAGACCGCTCCAGGAACGTATCCAGTTCGCCTTCTCCGCCGTAGCCCTGAATGCTTTCCCACAGGGCCAGGTTCCCTTCCTGGATCAGGTCCGGCAGCGGAACGCCGCGGCCGCCGTAGTCCCGGGCGATCTGCACGACCCAGCGGAGATTGCCTTCGGTCAGGCGCTCCGCCGCCCGGCGGCTTTCTTCTTCGGAGCCGGACAGCAGCAGCCCGCGCAGTTCTTCTTCTTCCGCCGTACTGATGGGCGGCACGGCCGCCAGATCATCCAGGTACATTTCAAAAAGACGCTGCTCGCGTTCCGAATCGCCTCCGCCCCAGGCTTCCTCCGCCAGTTCATCCAGGCCCACGGTATTTACGTCATGGGGCTCGTAATCCTCCAGCGTGATATTCTCCCGCTCCAGATAGTCGTAGATCAGGGCGACCTGCTCGTCATTCAGTTCCGTTCCGGGAAAGGCGGCCAGAATATCCGCCACGCCGACCGTGCCGCGTTTTAGGGCGGCGGTGTTCCGGATGGCATTCAGGCCTTTCAGAAATGATTCGTTCTGCATAATTTCCTTCTCTGTCAGAAAAGGGCTCCGCTTCCGCAGAGCCCTTGCCGCCGTCTTACGCCCGGGAAAGATACTCGCCGGTGCGGGTGTCGATCTTGATCTTGTCCCCGATGTTGACAAACAGCGGAACCTGCACCTGAGCGCCGGTCTCCACCGTGGCCGGCTTGGTGGCGCCGGTGGCCGTGTTGCCCTTGAAGCCGGGTTCGGTCTCGGTCACGTCCAGTTCCACAAACAGAGGCGGCTCCACGGAGAAGACGTTGCCCTTGTGGGAGCAGATCTTGACCATATCGTTTTCCTTCACGAATTTCAGGGCGTCGCCGATCTTGTCGCTGTTGAGGCTGATCTGATCGTAGGTTTCCATGTCCATAAAGGTGTACATGTCGCCGTCGGCGTACAGGTACTGCATGTCCTTCCGGTCAATGACGGCATTTTCAAAACGCTCCGTCGGACGGAAGGAAGTTTCCACCACGCCGCCGCTGACGATGTTTTTCAGCTTCGTTCTGACGAACGCGGCGCCTTTGCCGGGTTTGACGTGCTGGAATTCAATGATCTGCCAGACGCCGCCTTCCCATTCGATCGTAATGCCGTTTTTGAAATCACCTGCTGATACCATAAAAACCTCCTTAATCGTTGGTGTATCATCTCAATTAGTAAGTGCGGAACACATTTGTCCCGGGATATTTTACCCGATAATTTCCCGACTTTCAACTGTTATTTGATCGTTTTTTGCGATTCTGCCGTATCTTTTTTTGTTTTTCCTTCGCTTGCATATTCCCCGGCCCTCTGATACAATGAGGGTCGAACAAATTCTCTCGTTGCGAGGTATTTTATGGAAATGGAAAATGTAACCATTCTGACCCATCCGCTGATCAAGCACAAGATCACGATGCTGCGGGACATTCATACCGGAACCAATGAATTTCGCAAACTGATTGAAGAGATCGCGACCCTGATGGGCTATGAAGCGCTGCGCGACCTGCCGCTTACGGACGTAGAGGTCACCACGCCGCTCGAAACCTGCCAGTCTCCCATGCTGGCCGGCCGCAAGCTGGCCATCGTTCCCATCCTGCGCGCCGGGCTGGGCATGGTGCAGGGCATTCTGAACCTGACCCCCTCCGCGAAGGTCGGACACATCGGCCTCTACCGCGATCCCCGTACGCACGAGCCCATCGAATATTACTGCAAACTGCCCAATCCCAT
>CADBQE010000147.1 GCA_902796695.1 uncultured Lachnospiraceae bacterium | reverse complement strand
GGAATCGCCAAACACGCGGAACAGCTCCGCCATGGAGAACAGGCTGTCCTCACTCATGATGTGGTCCATAGTCGCTCCTTTCGTATGCTGACTTGTTCATATGAGCATTTCTTCATATATTATACATGAAAAGAGCCTCTTGTCAAGAGGCTTTTTTCATGGGCTTGGATTATTTTTTCTCTTCTGCGCTTTTTACGAGATAATACTCTCCGGAGCCACCGGACGTGATTTCCGAGTACTCCACTTCTGCTTCTCCGGACAATTCCGGGATCAGCTCCTCTGCGTCAAATCCGTCGGTCCAGCCGTCCTTCGCAGTGACAAACACGACAAACGTCCCGTTCTCCTCAAGACAGCGGCCGAACTCCCCTGTCCTTTCGATGTTGTCCTTCGTGTCGATATAAAAGGAATCAAATTCTCTGATTTTTGTCAGATTCCCTGTGGGCACGATCGGCTGAACCTCATCAAGAACGATCAGCAGCTTCTCGTGGCTGTACGCCTCCAGCTTCAGATCATTCTGATAATTATCCCGATACAGATACATGCAGCCGTCCGTCTTTGCGCCGTATGCCGCGTTGGCCAGGGCAAAGACAGTAAACCCGATCAGGGCGGCGATCTGCAGCCGGCGGCAGCCGGCGGACAAACGGTCAAACAGCGCAATCAGCGTCAGATAAAAGAGCGGGATCACGTAATAGAAGTATCTGGCATAGACGTAATGTCCGCCGATAAAGGTGACGGAAAGGAACGTCAGCGCCGCCGTCAGTCCGGTCCACACCGCTCCCGGCGGGATCCGGATCTTTTCGCGCTTCCACAGCGCCCGCAGGAGCAGCGCAATCAGTGCGGCCGCGCTGACCGCCGCGATCACACGGGACAATAGCGGAATATAAGAAATGGAATTGAGGATCATTCGCGCGCGGTCGATGCATTGACTGATCCACAGCCTGAAATCCAAAATGCTTTGCGCCACCTCGTTCCCCACATTATTGGTTGACGAGCCGGTCGCCTGCGAAATGGCATACGGATAGGACAGGAGCATCGCCGCCACGGCGGCACAGGCGCCGAGTCCATATAACAGCATGTTCCTGATCTGCTTTTTGAACAATAAATACAGAGAAAACAGCGCCGCGCCGAAGAAGCTGAATACCAGAAAATAATAATGGGTCATGGCGCCCAGATAGATGATCAGCCACGCCGGCACAAGCCGCTTCAGCGAGACCCCCTTCTCAAACAGCAGACAATGCAGATATGTCAAGATCGCCGCGAGCATCGTGAGCATCTGATACATGCGGATAAACATGGCGTTGTCCACCGCAAAGGAGGAAAACCCATACAGGATCAGCGGAAGAAACTTCAGCACGGGGGATTCTATCAGCTGGTCGGAAATCAAGAATATGAAAATCCCCGCGATCAGCATGAACAGGAGATTGACGGCGATCCCGAACCATTTGCTGAACCGGTTCGGAAACAATGAGCAGACCGTATGCAGCACCCAGTAGTGCATCGGCGGATGGCAGTCGGTGGAGTTGTTCAGATAAACCGTTTTATACGCGAATCCCTCTCCCTCCTGCACCGTGATAAAGCTGTCCAAATGGCTGCCGCTGACCCAATGCCCAAACAGGCCTTCCTCATTGCTGATCTTGTCGGCATGATAGCTGTTGGAGAGGACATAGTCGTAGATCTCATCGATATTGAATTCCTGTTTCCTCCCCGCGACGTACAGCGTCAGGAGAAGCTGCGCGATCAGAATGACCGCAAGGAGTTGCTTTTTCCGGCAAACCGTGATCTGCATTTATTTATCCTCCGCGTTTGAAGATCGAAAAACGAAAAAGCGCTGTGCCAAATAGTTGAGCCCCACATACAGGCACATGCCGACCAGCATCGCCGCATTTTCCTGAAGCTTTTTCGGCTGATGGATCAGCAGACGGCGAACCAGGGGCTTGGCGACGCCGTATGCGATGAAATAGCACGCAAGTATGGTAACCGCAAACCGCAGCACCGGACGCAGGCCCCGCTCCCGATTTTTAAATGTGAAGTTCTTGTTCAAAACAAAGCTCAACGCGCTGCCGACCACATAATTGGAAGCGGAGGAAACCCAATACGAGCATCCAAACACGTTGTACAGCAAAAACATCAGTCCGCAACCCACGGCAGTGTTGATGATCCCGACCAGAAGATACTTCCACATGGTCGCGTCAAACAATTTCTTCCACATGCTCCCGCTCCGTCCGTTTGGAAATGATATAGACCGGTCTCTGCCTGACTTCATCGTAGACCTTGGCAAGATAGTATCCAATGACCCCCATGGAAATCAGGATGATTCCGCCGATCAGCAGCAGCAGGAAGCTGATCAGGGCCGTGACGCCAACGATCCGACCGGAACACTTCCGAGTGATCGAGACGATTCCGAGAATAAGCGCAGCCAGCAGGCAAATCCCGCCTGCGGCCGTACCAAACTGCAGCGGCAATGATGTAAAGGAGGTCAGATTCCGGATCGCGTATTTTGTCAGGCTTTTTACCGACCATTTTGACTGGCCCGCCGTTCTTTCCTGCACCTCATATTCAATCTGCGTCGTGCGGTACCCGATCCAGAAAGACAGCGCCCGGAAAAAGGCGTCCTTTTCCCGGATATTCACCAGGGTGAGAACCGCCTTCCGGTCGAGAAGCTTAAAGTCGGAAGCGCTTCTCATTTCGATGCCGGACGCCCTGCTCATCAGGCTGTAAAAAGTCCTGGCCCCTAAAGAATTGATCGCCGCTTCCGCACTGCGTTTGCTTTTGACGCCCTCGATGATCTCGTAGCCTTCCTCCCACAGGCGGAACATTTCCACGATCGTTTCCGGCGGATGCTGCAGATCGCAGTCAATGACGACGCAGCAGTCGAACTCCTCGGCTTCCGTCAGACCGGCGTGGATGGCGGCTTCTTTTCCGAAATTCCGGGAAAAACAGATGCCTCGAACATTGGAATGCTCCGCCGCCAGGGATTCGATCTCCGTCCACGTCTGATCGGCAGACCCGTCGTCAACAAAAAGGAACGAATGCCCGATCTGATGCTCTGACAAGATCCCATGGATGGTATGGAACGCTTTTTTGATCATCTGCTCTTCATTGAATGCAGGGATTACAACGCATAAGCGCGCACAGTGTTCAGCCATAAAGGTTACCTCATTGATAAAGCCGCTCTTTGTCAGCCATTGCCATCTGTTCCTGAAGCGTTTTGTCTGCAAAACGCACGTTAATTTTTGAGCCTAAAAATCTGCTGCAAGGCGGAGCCTTGCAGCAGGATTTTTATTCGGATCAGTCCTCGTTTTCCTCGTCTTCTTCGTCGTCGAGATCGAATTC
>CADBQE010000146.1 GCA_902796695.1 uncultured Lachnospiraceae bacterium | reverse complement strand
CTGCACGGCGGCGGTCGCTTTCGCGATGGGCGCCAGCGTTCCGGCCCCGCCCACGCAGCCGCCGGGACAGGCCATGCCTTCCAGCAGACAGCCGTTTAAGCGGCCGGCTTTGGCTTTCTGCATCATCTTCCGGCATTCGTCCAGCCCTTCGGCCCGCTCGACCGATACTTCACGGGCCGGATCCATTTCGTGAATAGCATTCCGGACCGCGCCCGCCACGCCGCCGCCGATGCCGAAGGCACGGCCGTCGCTGCTGGCTTCGATCGGGGACGGGTCGTCCGGCATATCGGCCAGCACGACATTTTTCGCTTCCATAATGCCCAGCACTTCTTCGAAAGTCAGAACGAAGTCCACGTCGCTGCGGATGCTGCGGCGGCTGGCTTCCAGCTTCTTGGCGGCGCAGGGGCCGATAAAGGCGACCTTGCAGCCCGGATATTTCTTCTTGAGCAGGCGCCCGGTCAGCACCATGGGCGTGAGCGCCATGGAGATGCAGTGTGCGAATTCCGGGAATTCCCGCTTGGCCATGACGGACCAGGCCGGGCAGCAGGACGTGCCCATGAAGGGAAGCTTTTCCGGCACCTCCTTCATGAAGTCACGGGCTTCCTCAAGCGTGCACAGGTCCGCGCCGACGGCGACCTCCGCCATGTCCGCAAAGCCCAGCGCTTTGAGGGCGGACCGCAGCTTGCCGAGCGTGCCGCCGCGGCCCAGCTGGCCGATCACGGCCGGTGCGATGGCGGCATAGACCGGGACGTCGCTCCGGATCGCCTGGATCACCTGGAAGATCTGCGCCTTGTCCGCGATCGCGCCGAAGGGGCAGTTCACCAGGCACATGCCGCAGCTGACGCATTTTTCCTGATCGATATCCGCGCGCCCGTATTCATCGCTGCGGATCGCGTGCATGCCGCAGGCTTTGGCGCAGGGCCGCTGCAAATGCAGGATGGCGCCGTACTGGCAGGCGCTCATGCAGCGTTCGCATTTGATGCAGAGGCTCTGGTCGATGACGGCATGTCCGTTTTTGATGGAAACCGCGTTCTTAGGACAGTTCTCCTTGCAGGGATGCGCCAGACAGCCCTGGCACTGGTCAGTGACCACCACTTTGTTTTCCACACAGGAATGGCAGGCGAACTTGATGATATTGATGAGCGGGGGCTGATAGTACTTTTCGGGGGAAGCGCATTCCTCCGCGCCGTCGAATACCGCGCTCTGTTCCGCGGCGGTCCTGAGCGGCAGTCCCATGGCCAGGCGCATGCGCTCGCGCACGATGGCCCGCTCCAGGAAGACGCTTTCGCGGTACGTGGAGACTTCTCCGGGGATGATCCGGTACGGGATCGAAGCCATTTCCTTCAGATCCTCCGGCTTCTCGTATTCATAGGAAAGACGTGCCACCTCGGAGAAGACGCGGTGGCGGATGTCATTGACGGATGTGTAAATGCCTCGCATGGACATGGTAGATCCTCCTTTGCGGAATGGGAGCGGGGGACTTAACCCGCGGTCGTTTCATCCAGATATTCGCAGGCCAGGGTCGCGGCGACGGCGCCGTCTCCCACGGCGGTGGTCAGTTGGCGCACCTGCTTCACGCGGCAGTCTCCGGCGCAGAAGAGGCCGGGCACGTTCGTGCGGCAGTCCTCGCCGGCCCGGATGTAGCCGTCCGGGGTGAGTTCGGCCAAAGGCGCGGCAAAGCCGCACTGCGGCGCCTGTCCCACCGCCAGGAAGATGCCTTCCGTTTCCAGGACCCGGCGGCTTCCGTCGGCTTTGCTTTCAAGCTCCAGGCCGCTGATCATGCCGTCTTCCGTGCGGTAGGAAACGGGAACATAAGGGGTCAGGAACTCGATATTTTCTTTGGACTTTGCCTTCCGCACCAGGGCTTCCGCGGCACGGAACGCGTCGCGGCGGTGAACGACATAGACTTTTTTGCACAGGCCGGACAGGTAAACGGCATCCTGCAGGGCGGTGTCGCCGCCGCCGACTACCACAGCGGTGCGGCCGCGGTAGAACGCGCCGTCACAGACCGCGCAGAAGGACAGGCCGGCGCCGACCAGCTCGTCCTCCCCGGGCAGGCCCAGGCCGCGGTGATGAACGCCGGTGGCCAGGATCACGGCCGGCGCCGTCAGCGCATCGTCTCCGTTCACGCGGAAAAGGTCCCCGTTCTTCTCCAGGGAAGTGACTTCGGTATAGGTGAGCTTCACGCCCAGTGCCGTGACCTGCTCCTGCAGCTGCATGGCAAAATCCGCTCCGTTGATGCCGGGGACGGCGGGGTAGTTCTCCACCAGGGGAGAGTTGACGATCTGGCCGCCGGGGAATTCCTTTTCCATAAGCAGGACCTGTTTGCCCGCGCGGGCGGCATAGAGAGCGGCGGTCATGCCGGCGGGGCCGGCTCCGATAATGATCAGTTCGTACATGGGATTTGGCGGTTCCTTTCTTGACTGCGGGTAAGCGGTTTAAAAAAGGGGCGGACGGCAGAGTCGTCCGCCCCGGCAACGGGCTGACCGGACAGCGCTTACTGCTCGTTGATATAGCGGCGGATGGGACCCAGACCGGCCAGCTTGACCGGTTCGGCGTTCCCGCCGCGGATGATCAGGGTAGGAGAGAGCCGGATGCCGTATTCCTTCACCAGATCCTGATTTTCTTCTGCCAGCAGCTTGGTGTAGGGGATGCCGGCGGCGTCCAGCAGGGCGCCGGCCTGCACGCAGTTGGGGCAGGTGCGGGTCGCGATCATGAGCACTTCCCGGCCGTCCTTCAGAGCGGCGCGGGTCAGGGCCGGATCCGTCTTGATGTCCACCACTGTGGGCTCCATCACGACCTGCGGCTCATCCTTACGAGGCAGGGCATGGGACACGCGCAGCGTGCTGCGGCCGATGTCATACAGCTTTCTGTCGCGGAACTCCTGCGCCTTGCCGTCGTTCCAGTTCTGCACCGGCCGGTAGTATCCGGTAATGCGGCTGTAGACTTCCGTAGGCTTGCCGCAGTAAGGGCAGACGTTCTGCTCGCCGGTCAGGTAGCCGTGGTCGCGGCAGATGGAATAGGTCGGGCTTATGGTGTAATACGGCAGCCGGAAGTTTTCGGCGATCTTGCGCACCAGGCTGGCCGCGGCCTTCCAGTCCGGAAGCTTCTCGCCCAGGAAGGCGTGGAACACGGT
>CADBQE010000145.1 GCA_902796695.1 uncultured Lachnospiraceae bacterium | reverse complement strand
GGCCACGTCGAAGATGGGAGCGGTCTCATCCTTGTTGATGGCAATGATGAGATCGGATTCTTCCATGCCGGCCAGGTGCTGGATGGCACCGGAAATGCCGCAGGCAATGTACAGCTTCGGACGCACGGTCTTGCCGGTCTGGCCGACCTGCAGTTCCTTCGGGATGCCGAAGCCGTCCACGCCCGCACGGGAAGAGGAGACCTGGCCGCCCAGCAGGTTGGCTAACGGACGCAGATACTTTTCATAGTTTTCCTTGTTCTGCATGCCGCGGCCGCCGGAGATCAGGATCTTGGCATCCTGGATGTCCACGTAATTGCTGACCTTCTTCACCACGTCCAGGATCTCGACGTAGCGGTCGTTCTTTTCCAGATGCGCGTCGAAGTTCACGACGTTGGCCTTCGCGTTCGCGATGGGAGCGATCTTCTGCATAACACCGGGACGCACGGTCGCCATCTGCGGACGGAAATCCGGGATCGCGATGGTGGCGATGGTGTTGCCGCCGAAGGCCGGACGGGTCATCAGCAGCTGGTTGTGCAGGGTCTCCTTGCCGGGAATGGGATTCATGGGGAAATCACCGATGTCCAGCTTGGTGCAGTCCGCGGTCAGACCGGTGTGCACGGTAGCGGCCACGCAGGGAGCCAGGTCACGGCCGATGGCGGTGGCGCCGAAGAGCACGATCTCGGGCTTGAACTCGTGGATGATCGCGGCGATCGCCTGCGTATAGGGCTCGGTCATATAATCTTTCAGATAGGGATGGTCCACCAGCACGACCTTGTCGGCGCCGTACTCGGCCAGTACGTCCGCCTGATCGGCGATGTCGGAACCGAGCAGCATGGCCACCACTTCGGTGCCCAGATCCGCTGCCAGCGCTTTGCCCTTGCCTAACAGCTCCAGGGCAATGCCGTCCACTTTGTTATCAGTCTGCTGGGCAAATACATATACGCCCTTGTAATCGGATAAAGCCATATTCCTATTCCCCCTCAGATGATGTATTTCTCTTTTAATTTTGCCAGGATGTAGGCGGCGCCTTCGCGGCCGTCTTCCGCCACATGCAGGATGCCGGCGCCTTTGCGGACCTTATCGGAGGCTTTGGCGATCTGTGTGGGGGAACCGACTTTGCCGAGGTTGGAATCCAGCGTATCGACCAGATCCTTGCGGCCCCATACGGTAACTTCCTTCTTGAAGGCGTCAAAGATTCCGCCGGGGGTCATATAGCGCGGCTCGTTCAGTTCGGACAGCGCGGTCAGCAGGCAGGGCATCTTGACTTTCAGGACGTGATGACGGTCGTCGAACAGACGCTCCGCGATCACATAGCCGTCTTCGATCTTCAGGTTCTGGGTGTAGCTCACGAGCGGCAGTCCCAGGTGTACGGACAGCTGAGGTCCTACCTGAGCGGTATCGCCGTCGATGGCCTGACGGCCGGTGATGACCAGGTCATATTCCAGGCCGCGCAGCGCGCCGGCGAGCGTCTGGGAAGTGGCCCAGGTATCGGCGCCGCCCAGCACGCGGTCCGTGACCAGAACGGCCTTGTCGGCGCCCATGGCCATGGCTTCGCGCAGGACGGCATCGGCCTTGGGCAGACCCATGGTCACGACCGTGACTTCCGCGCCGTACTGATCTTTCAGACGCAGAGCGGCTTCCAGGCCGGCTTTGTCGTCGGGGTTCATGATCGCCAGCATGGCGGAACGGTCCAGAGTCCCATCGGGATTGAACTTCACGCCGCCGGCAGTATCGGGTACCTGCTTGATGCAAACAACGATTTTCATGAATCAGATCTCCTTACTTTAACAAATTGTGAGCAATGACCATCCGCTGAACCTCGGAGGTACCCTCATAGATTTCCGTGATCTTCGCGTCGCGCATCATGCGTTCCACATCATATTCGCGGATGTAGCCGTAGCCGCCGTGGAGCTGGACGGCGCGGTTGGTGACAAAGGAAGCGGTCTCGGCCGCATACAGCTTGGCCATGGAAGAGCAGGTGCCGTCGTTCTTGGGATCCGCATCATGCTCCCAGGCGGATTTGTAAACCAGCAGGCGGGCGGCTTCCGTGCGGACGGCCATTTCCGCCAGCGTGAACTGGGTGTTCTGGAAACGGTCCAGCGTTTTGCCGAACTGCTTGCGGGTCTTCACGTAAGCGGTGGAAACTTCCAGCGCGCCGGCTGCCAGACCCAGAGCCTGCGCCGCGATGCCGACACGGCCGCCGTTTAAGGTGTGCAGGGCGATGCTGTAGCCCTGGCCTTCCTTGCCCAGCAGGTTCTCCGCGGGGATGCGGCAGTCCGTAAAGACCAGTTCATAGGTCGCGCTGCCGCGGATGCCCATTTTCTTCTCCTTGGTGCCGAACGTGAAGCCGGGCGTGCCCTTTTCCACAATGAAGGCGGAAATGCCGCGGCTGCCGAGATCCTTGTTGGTCATCGCGAAGATTACGTAGGTATCCGCGTAATAGCCGTTGGTGATAAAGACTTTGGAACCGTTCAGAACGTATTCATCGCCGTCCTTTACAGCCTTGGTGTGCTGGCCGGAGGCATCCGTGCCGGCGCCGGGCTCGGTCAGACCGAAAGCACCGATCTTCTTGCCGCTTGCCAGATCCGGCAGATATTTCTGCTTCTGCTCCTCAGTTCCGTAGGTCAGAATGGGATCTACGCAAAGGGAGGTGTGGGCACTGATGATAACACTTGTGG
>CADBQE010000144.1 GCA_902796695.1 uncultured Lachnospiraceae bacterium | reverse complement strand
TCGTCAGCCGCAGCACCCGCGTGATTTCCCGCGGTATCCTGCGCCCCGGGATCCGCTTTAAGCGGGCGAGATACGCCAGAAAGCCCTCCGCCGTCATGCCTTCGTACAGGCCCTGCTGCTGCGGCATGTAGCCCAGGATGTCCCGGAAGGAATCGCCCAGCTTCAGGATATCCGTTCCGTTATACTCGATGCTGCCGCCGTCCCGCTTCACGTTGTCCGTGATCAGGTTCATCAGGGTCGTTTTTCCCGCGCCGTTGGCTCCCAGTATCCCGTAGATCCCGGGCGTAAAGGAATAGGAAAAGCCGTCCAGCGCCAGCTTTTCCCCGTAGCGTTTGGTAAGATCTCGAATTACAAGTTCCATCAGTCGTTTTCCCTAAAAGTCTATGCGGACGGTGTCACTCCAGCAGATCCATCTCCGGATAATGATATTCGTGCAGGGCGATGTTTCCGGTGCCGAAGTCGGATTTTTCGATGTACCACAGGGGATAATCGATCCGGAGCGGATCTCCCAGAATGATCCTGTTTTCCGTCTCTCCCACGATGACGGACGGATACCAGCTGGCTCTGTCGAATACGACGCGGCATTCTCCCAGACTGTTAAAGTCCCAGTCATAGAACCACAGGAACACCGTATCGGTCTCTTCCTCATCCGCTGCCCGGGATTCCGAAACGACAAGGCAGTCCGGATAGCAATAGAGGAACAAGTTTCCCTCCAGGCCCGTGTCAAACACAGGTTCTGCCGAGCGGTCTTCATAATGCCAGCGGCAGATTTTGCCGTCTTCTATCAGATACCCGCCGGATCGGTCATAATATCCGCCTCCGTCCGTTTTTCTGTCTCCTACCGTTTCCAGGTTATTAGAAGCAGGATCCCACGCATAAAGGAATTCATAGATCAGCACTCCCTGATCGTCTTTTGTCTGGTCCCCGTCAAACTGGTCTCCGACCAGTATACTGTCGCCGTTGCTGAACTGGATGCTCTGCAGTTCCGACATGGGATGCTTCAGTTCCAGAGCCGTAGGTTTCAGAGACGACGGATCATCCAGACTGCAATAGCATATCTCGTACTTTACTATACCGTCTTCGTTCAGTTTTTGAAGTCCAACCTTAAAATATCCGTTAAAGAACTCCGGATCCGCAATTCCGATGTTTTGCTTCCCCTCCTGAGAGTCGGGGAAAAGAGAAAGAACGGTAGTTTTATTGCGCCCATCCGGGTCCATGCGGCAGAGAGTATTCGTGGCTGCGTTTGCCTGATTTCTTTGTTGAATATAATACAGGTGACCGTTAAAATACCCCAATAAAGGAACACAGCGGCCCAGACACGCGTCACACTCCGCCGTGTTGTGCGGGCAGTCCACTCTTCCACAAAGCTTTACAAATTCATCAGAATTATGATCGCAGTACAGGACGAAGGTCATATAGCCGTAGCCGGATTCCGCCACTTTTTCCATAACTACCGTGTATATCCCCTGTTCCGTCTGAGTGATGTAATCTCCCGTTCTGACCACGCCGATACGGCGGTCCGGGATCGGGGAATCGGCAGACGGGGAAGCGGAAGACGAAGGGGATTCAGGGGACGCGGAGGATTCTGAGGATTCCGTAGTGCTGTGAGAAGGATCGGTTTCAGACCGGTCCGAAGACTTTGTCGGGATCGATTGGTCTGTCGTTTCCGACGGAATCGAAGGGTCCGTCGGTTGGCCGGACTGTCCGCAGGCAGAAAGAAGCATCATGGACAGCACGATAAGGATCGCAAGGAAATAATGCTGTATTCTTTTCATTCTTCACCCCCTCACGGGAATCGTTCAAAATAGTTATTGTGTGTTTAGTCTATCATTAATAAACCGGCATGTCAAGCGGATAATGATACTCATGCAGCGGGATGCTCCCGGTCCCGAAATCGGCTTTTTCAATATAATAATCCGGCAGCAGGCTGTTCAGCGCGTCTTTGACCAGCAGGATCCGGGTCTCAGTCTCCCCGAACACGTAATTTCCGTAAAGGCGGATACCCCCGCTCCGCTCCCCCAGCTGCAGTTCGCATTCACCCAGCTGTTCAAAATCCCAGCTGTAAAAACGGACCACGGCGGAAGTCACGTCCGGCTCTCCCGGCATGACGACTCCCCGGTTATCATAGACCGCGAAACAGTCCGGAAATGCGGCCAGTGCCAGCGGGGCCTCAAAGCCCGTGTCGAACAGCGGCGTTCCTTCCTGCTTTTCGTAATCCCACTGCATGACGGTGCCGCCGTCCATATAGTAGCCGGTCCCGGCCGTAAAGGTCCCCGGCCCCATCGGTTTATTCCCTATCAGGCTGACGCTGTTCCCGTCATAATTCCATAGATAGAGCTTCTCTTTTTCTTCATCCGGGCCGCCCGACAGAAGGATCCGTCCCTCAGCGCCGCTGTAGATCCCTCCGTACGGCTCCCGCAATTCGGAAGGCAGTTCCGAATTGATGGCTGAGGGGATAAAATATCCGGGATCTTCCAGGCGCGTGAACATCCGCGTATATACGACCTGTCCGTCTGCCCCGACGGAGGAAAAGCAGCACTCCACGATCCCGTTGGAATACCCGACGGAAGCCCATCCGGCATAGTCTTCCCCTTCTTCATAACAATAAGTCAGCTCTTGTTTGTTCCTGCCGTCCGCGTCCATCCGCATCAGGGTGTGGGGCGTCAGTTTTGCCGGTTCTCCGAGGGTGGAGGAGATGATCTCTTCGCGGCCTTTGATGTAATAGATCTTTCCGTTATAGTAGCCCATGGAAGGGATCATCGTATCGTCCAGGAACGCGTCGCAGGTCTCGTCATGGTGCAGGCAGTCCGGCCGGCCGCACACTTTGATGAATTCGTCGGAATCCGCGTCGCAGTACAGAATAAAGACGCCTGCTTTTTCTTCTGACAGACAGTAAATACCGGTTTCGGACAGGTGAAAGTTCTGGTTGAGGCCGTTACGGTAAACGGAGATCCGTTGGGCCGGGATGAGCGGGTTGACGGGGAGGCCGGCTGTGGCAGATCCCGGCGCTGTTTCCGTGTCCGCCGGGACTGACGTGCTTTCCGCGTCTGTCGGGACTGCAGTGCTCTCCGGCTCCGTCGCCGGTGCAGGCGCGGAAGTCCCGGGGACGGATGTCGTTTCACCCGGTACTGCGCTCTCGTTAGGCGCTTTTCCGCAAGATGTGCACAGCAAAACCGCTGCAAGAATGATTCCCGTCAAATACCGTTTTCTGGTTTTCATGACCGCCTCCTTTACTCATCCGGTCTTACATGACCGTAAGTTCCGCCACTTTGTTCCCCATGATCCTGTATTCCGCAGTTGCTGAAACGATGATGATGGTGGAGCCCGGCGTCGATATCTGAACTCTTGCCGTTCCGGTGTCCGTGAACGATTCGGAACTGTAGTAGAGGCGCGAAGAGCCGGTGATCAGTTTTTTGGCGGCAACGGAGACGCTGACCGTTTTATTGCCGCCGTACTTCATGTCTGCAGTCACCAGCCGTGAGTCTCCGTCCAAGTGGCAGGAATAGGCTGCAGAAGGAGCCCCGGGTCCGGAAGGATACTGCCCTGACGTTTCCTGAGAATCGAAAGTACTGGCTGTGAAAAGGGTTCCCGGAGAGGCCAGCGACAGGGCGTCTTCCACCGTCATAAGGGCGGCGGAAACGGCCGGATAAACATATTCTTCGCCTTTTTTCTTCGCCGCATTTTCCTCGCGCGCCGTGTAAACGCAGAACACTTTGAGGCCGAGGCCGGTCTCCTGCGCGCCGATACGCGGCTGTATCCGCTCTTCGATCTGCGTTTGCGGGCCGATCAGGAGCCGGACGATCCGGATACTGTCGCAGAGCAGGCGGATCTCCGTGCGGTCCTCCCCGGCGGGGAAATAACCGATCACATCGCCGGTGAACCAGCATTCCTGTTTCCGGTCCAGTTCATCCCGGCGGTTTTTCAGGATCAGCGCCGCCGCCGCGGTCCCGACCGCCAGCAGGATCAGCGCGAAGGTCAGCCACAGTTTCCGGGACATCTTTTTCTCCTTGCTCCGGCTGTATTCCGCCATCTTGCGCACGGTCTCTATTTCAGCCGGGCTGCTTTCCGGAAAGCGCTCCCCGTCGATCAGTTCCCGGATATCCACGTGGAAGAAGTCCGCGATATTCTGCAGCATCATGAGGTCCGGCAGAGAGTTTCCGGTCTCCCAGCGGGACACGGTTTTGGAGGAAACAAAGAGCGCCTCTCCCAGCTGCTCCTGCGTCAGATTTTTCTCTTTCCGCAGCGCTTTGATGAAGGCGCCCATGCGTCTGGCTTCCATCTGCTCTCCTTTCCGTTCGGGTGTCAGAGTTCCGATACGCTTTCAGTTTAGCAGATTCGGCATAAAAAGGAAGGACAGAAAATGAGAAACAGGGACAGACCCTGCCAAAAGGCGGCAAAATGCCCGGCTTACTCCAGCAGATCCATCTCCGGATAATGATATTCGTGCAGGACGATGTCCCCGGTCCCGAAGTCGGATTTTTCGATATAATAATCCGGTCGGGTGGCCGATCCGTCTTTCACCAGCAGAATACGGTCTTCCGTTTCACCGAAGATATAATCTCCGTACCGGATCATTTCTTTATCAAAAGACAGTTCGCATTCTCCCAGGGGGGCGTAATCCCAGTCATAAAACCGGATCGTCACTTTAGGGATTACACCATCAGTCAAGTCCTGATACTCATATATGTCACAGACGGCAAGACAGTCCGGAAGGGCAGAAAGAGACACCTTCGTCCTGATTCCCGTGTCGAAGAGCGGTGTTCCCGTACCCGTCTGATAATCCCACTGTTTTACAACGCCTTCTTCCACAATGAAAGCGGTCTCTGCCGCAAAGTAACCGGATACGAACGGACGGTCGCCTATATATGCAATGCTGTTTTCGACTGGGTCCCAGATGTACAGTTTTAAATGTACTCCGTCATTGTCAGATTCCGGATCATTATTCTGATCAACATACTGGATGATGATTTTTTCTCCGTCGCTGCCAAAAACCAACCCATTTGAGCCATCTTCAAAAGAGAGCTGTTTTGAGCCTGCGGTTTCAGTAAAAATACCCGGATGATCCAGGCTTGTATATCGGCGGGAATACTCAACCGTTCCGTTTTCCCCCACTTTCTTAAACATTCCCTCTATATAACCGTCAGTGAAGGTCAGTACCCCATATCCTGTAATGTTTTCATCCTTTTCCCAGCAAAATGTGACAGCCTGTTTATTTCTTCCGTCTTGATCCATCTGCCAGAGTTCTGCAGGAATCCTTTCATATGACTCTCTTCCGTCTCCTGTCTTTATAGTTCGCAATTATCCTTTTTGATGTAATAAAGTTTTTCTTTATAATATCCCAATGTCGGAGTGGACTCATCGTCTAGAAAAGCATCACAGGTTTCATCCATGTGAGGACAGTCGACACGGTTGCACAGTTTGACGAATTGATCGGACTGTTTATCACAATATAAGGCGTAAGTTCCGTTCTTTTCATGGGCAACGCAATAAATGCCCGATTCCGAAAGCGCGAAGTATCGGTTCAGGCCGTTTCTATATACGGAGACGCGTTTGTCAGAGATCAATGGAGAAGCGGTCAGGGAAGCGGACCTTTCCGTCTCCAATTCATTGCAGTTTTCAACGGAAGGCGAGGGGAGACTGGACGTCCCCCCACAGGAAGAAAGAAAAACCACCGCCAATAATACAAAAAACAACCATTTATATTTCATGCCACCCTCCCAGTTTCTCAAAATTATGCACTGCGCCTCCTTGCTATCTGCGTAGTACCGATTTTGAAAACTGCCTCAATTACACTTACGCATGCTCCGGCTGCTATCTCATTGCTGGAAAAAGTATAATTATATATATTTGTGCCCCATCCGAATTGCTCATCTGTTATGGTGTCCCAGCCTGAATAAGGGTTGTAATAATGCAACTCTAATATTCCAATGTACAACACGTAGTTTTCGGATCCATAAATCAATTGTGCAATGGCTGACGTCCGAGGTCCTCCCAAAAAGTATTCATAATACTTGGCCGATGTTTGAGGGCCTGACGGATAGTATCCTTCACCGTACCGCGGTGTAAGATTTGGTGACAGGGCACTTGCCGGAATTGATGCCGCGATCATTACCGCAACCATTAAAGCTGCCAAAATCTTCTTTAATTTTCATTGTTTCTTCCTCCTATCAAGACAGATTGCCTTTAATTGGCCCACGTCTTCTTTCAGGCTAAATGTAGTACATATTATTTAGCTTTGTAATATGTTTTTTTAAAAAATGTATTCCTCCTGTTCTGTGACAGAGGGACGTATCTTTTGTCACCTTTTTCCAGGTGACAAAAGATACGTCCCTCTGTCACTCATACATCTACATCGCAAACGAGTCAGGTCTTGACAATGGTATATGTGTCATAATACTATGAAAACTGTAACACTGTATGCTCCGTGATCATAGAACCGGAGCCATTTTTAATAAAATAGTGCTGAAGTGCCCGTTTTTTGTGTTGGGATTGTCTTTTTTCGATATTTTGCACAAGGTGCCGGTCACTCCCTCCTGTAATATCGGCAACACTTAGCAGATAATATATGTTTTGATTCATAATATTCATAATTTTCAATGTTGTTGCAGAGCGGATGTCCGTTTTTGCCTTTCTCAAATGTTCTATAAGGTAAAAGAATAGTTCACAGGAGTCTCACGGCCATGAAAATATTTTATACGATCATTGACAATGTTTCTTCAGATGTTCAGGATCTCAAGGCGCTGCTTATAATGATTTCCGCCGAGCTGGGCTACGGATATGAAATAACAAACTGTTCCTGTCCGGAAGCGGCGCTGACCGCCATATTGACGGAGCAGGGCCTTCAGATCATCTTCGTGGACGCCGTGCTGCCAGGCATCAGTGGGATGGAACTGATTCCTCTGCTGCGGAAGAAGCACGAACGGGCACTCTTTGTTCTGATGTCTTCCCGTCGCAGTCATATGAAGGACGGTTACACTGTAGAAGCTTTTGATTTTCTGCAAAAACCCTTTGTAAAAGAGGACGTATCCGCGGTTATTCTGCGGGCAGTCAGAAAAGCAAAAGACTCTCAGCACGAACAGCTGCTGCTCTATGCCGGCAAAAGTTATTTCAGGATTAATTATTCAGATATTCTGACTATTCGTGTGGAGAAGAACTACGCTGTATTATCTGCACATTCGCGGAAATATTGTTTCCGTTCAACAGTTAAACGATTGATGAAAAAATTGCCGGACCAGTTCGTGCAGATTTCCAGAAACACAATCGTAAATGTCCTGTATGTGACAGAACTGGCGCCGGAGCAGGTGGTTTTGGGGGAAAATGGAATGATTCTTGGGGTCGCAAAGCAATATTATAAGCATCTTGCCGATGTTTTTACGGAACTGAGATGACAAAGGAACCGTCCCCCTGTCACGTTTCCACCCGTTCCAGCTTCGCGCGGAAGGAGATGGCGCGGGGCGTTTCGATGTCGGTGAATTTCACCAGGTAGGCTTTCTTTTTTTCGTCCGCATCGAGGATCTCGCCGGGGCCGAGGACGGCGTGGCGGACGCGGGCGCCGATGGGGAGGTGCTCTTCCGGGGCGCCTTCCAGGAATTTGTCGCGGGCGGCGATGTAGGCGCGGGTGTCTTTGATCAGTTCTTCGCGGGGCGGTTCTTCATATTCGATCAGGCCGGGGGCGACGTCAAGGAGGAAACGGGACATGTAGCGGGGCGCGCCGTCGTTCAGGCGGCCTTCCACGGCGGAGAGGTAGAGTTCCTCCTCCGCGCGGGTCATGGCGACGAAGCAGAGGCGGCGCTCCTCTTCCATCGCTTCAAAGCTGTCCGTTTTGCGACCGGGGAAGACGCCTTCGTTCAGGC
>CADBQE010000143.1 GCA_902796695.1 uncultured Lachnospiraceae bacterium | reverse complement strand
TGGACTTTTCCATCATCAGGTAGGTACCGTCCGCGGCCACGACTTTCAGCGTCAGCGGGCAGGTCATCTCCTTGGCCGCGATCTTACGGTAGATCAGGGTGAATTCGCCAGTGCCGGCGTTATAGCCGTGAGCCGCATCACGGATGAGGTCGAATTCCACGGTCTCCGGGAATTCTCCCTGGAATTCCAGCAGCGCCTTCTCTGCACTGTCCGGAACGGTCATGCGCAGACGGATGCCGAGTTTGCCTTCCAATTCCAGAGAACAGCCCTTGATCACGCAGGGCTCAGCGTATACGTCCAGCCGGAACGGGAAGGTGGTATCCAGGGCCGTCAGACCGTTCGAGATCCTGAACTGGGCGTTGTAGGTCCCGGCTTTCAGGCCGGCGGCGATCCGGATGGCCTTGGCCGAACTGTCATAGGTGATGTGGCTGTCTCCGGAAAGTTTGGTCACAGTCAGCACGTCGTCCAGGCCGGCAGTGTATCCGGTCACGTTGAACGTGCCGTAGCCCTGCATCGCGGACGCGGCCGCATTTCCGATCTCCGGCGGCATCGCGCGGCGTTTCACGGGACCGCCGTTGTTGCCGAACACGGTATAGCCGTAGAAGGGAGTCTTCGTACCGTTTTTGGAAAGGGCCCGCGTCCATTTGCCGAAGGTCCAGTTAAAAGCGTAACTGCTCTTCACTTCTGCTTCCGTCAGGCCCTGGACCATGGCGGCATAGATGTTCTGCACCTGGCCGCCGCTCTTGGTGAGGTTGACTTTTGTCTTGGTGCAGCCGGTGGAATGGCTGTAATCCAGGTTGGTGTAGCCGCCGGCCCAGGCTTCACCCACCACCAGCTCCGCGCCGCCCTGCATGGTCAGACCGTAGTGGAAGCCGTGACTGATCTCCTGGGTCTCCGTCTGTTCCGCAGAGGTCTCATATTCGATGGAAGAATGCCCGGTCCTGTAGCCCAGCACGTTCACCCCGCTGGACAGCTGCTGCCCGCCCTCTCCGGCCATCGTCCAGGACGACCAGTATTTGTCGGGATTTCCCTTGTGGTCCGCAGGCAGGTCCACGCCTTCCACGATCTTGTTCAGAGCATACTGACTGTTCTCTCCCACGATATCGTTATACTCGTCCACGAATTCGTTGTACTCGTCGATGCCAAGCGTGAAATACCGCGGCGAGAGCGGCACCCGGACGCTGCAGCCGTTCTCGATCCACGTATTGTGTGCCGGATCCCACAGGTCGTACGTATACACCAGCTGCGGGATGCGGCAGATCACCACCAGATCCTCGCTCTGGGCACCCCAGTCCAATTCAGTGGTCACCATATAGGCGGTCTCGTAGGAATGCGACCAGTCCATGGCATACCCCATCTCCAGAGACGTTTTGATGGTGGGGCCGCCGGCTTCCAGCGCGACGCCCACCTCAAAGGAAACGTTGTCGCTCCGGGAGTTGGCGGTGCCGTATCCGATGGCGATGCCGTAGGAAGTCTCGCAGGGATCTTCGTAGCCGCCGGCGTCATTGATCTCATAATAGTACGGGCCGGCTTCCAGGACGGCCAGCACCTCCGGGTCCGTGTACACGCAGCCGCTCTTGCTGAATTTGCCTTTGATGCCGTCGTCATCGATATCGACTGCGATCGGGACCGCGTTGATGAAGCTGTCCGGACTGCCGCCGACAAACAGCTGCGAGGCTGTTTTATCGTTTCCGGTATACGGTTTATTGTTGTTCATGATGACGTTCGCGTCCAGATTGCAGGCGTAGTACTTCGGCGGGCCGAAGCTGGTCACGTTGCCGGAGGAATCCGCGCTGTCGTCAAATTCCACGCCGGTGATGACGCCGACGTTGGCGGAATACTTATTCTGGCCATAGTATTTCTGCCAGAGCGTGAATACGAACTGTTCCCGTCCGGCATCGCCGCCGTTAAAGTTGCCTGCGGACACGTTGCGGATCCAGGTCACGGAACTGTTCTTGCCTTCGCCGCCGGTCGTCTTATTCATGTCGCTGTCGTTAAGGAAGGGCGGCGCGTATTTGACCGTCGCCGTCAGGTCTGAAAAATCATAGACGATCCCGGAAATAAACACGTCTTCCGCGGTATTGTTTCCGTTCGTCTTGCCGCAGGCCATAGCCAGCTTGACGAAGGCCCTGTCCTCCTCCCGGCAGTACCGGGTGTAGGTGTATTTCTGTGCCCGGCTCATCTGGAAGGGCTCAAGCTTGGTCCGGCTGTAGGTGACGGTCCCGTTCTCGCCGGTCACCGCGTAGATGACGGAGTCGACCAGCTTGTCCGACCAGTCGCAGATACTGTAGACCTTCTTGAGCGCTCCGTCGATGTACATGCCTCTTGCGAAGTCGGTGCTGTCGTCATCCTTGTCCTTCGACATGTAGCCGGCGGCCACGATCTCGTCGATCCCGTCATTATTCACGTCACCGGCCGCGATGCAGGCCGCGTGCATGACCGTAAGCGGGTAAGTTTTTTCATTGCCTTCCTGTGTGAAATCGGTTCCTACGTCATACATCCATTTCGTATCGGTCAGAGACCACCCGCCGGATTGGCTGCAGATGCCCACGCAGCTGGCAAAGTATTCCAGGGAGTCGCACCACACGTCATCATAGCCGTCTGTCACGCTGTTCGAGGTATTGTAGTAACCGGCGGAAAAGGCCAGCTGGTCCTTGCCGTCGCCGTTGAAATCACCGGTGGCGAGACTGACAGTCGGTTTGAGGTTGTAATTGCCGTACTCCTGATAATCCTTCAGTTTCAGGACGGAGGAGAGTTTCAGAATGGTCCGTTTGGACCAGCCTCCGGTGCTGCTGGGGTAAAACTCCATCAGCTTCACCTCGTCGCCGTCTCCGCATACGTAGACGACGATCGAATCCTGGCCGTCCCCGTCATAGTCGCCGGCCGTGATCGCCAGGTAGTTGTCCGCGAGCCAGTAGGGGATGTTCGAGGACCAGTCCGCCGTCTGCACGGCATAGATCTTGATGGTTCCGGTGACCGCGTTCTGGACGACCAGCGTCACCACACCGGAGAAAAAGCCCACCGTCGCGATGTACTGTTTCCGTCCGGTGCCGTCCCGGTCCAGACCGACGCTCTGCATGCCGAGCATTTCCTTATACATCTCCAGTTTGCTTGACGGCATGGGGTCGTTGCTCTGCGCGTTGGCGTTATTGATCCCGTTGACCCAGCACTGGCCGCTGGAATCCTTCCGGATCATGTTCAGGCCGAACGTATCATACCGGTTCATGGCGGGAGCATTCATATCACCGATGAGCAAAGCCAGCTCATTCTGCTCCGAAAGCAGGAATTCCTGACCCGGTTTCACGTCATAGACGTTGGAAGGATAATCGCCCAGTTCATCCGGCGTTTCGCTTTCCAGGCCCAGGATATCGTCGGCGTCGTCCTCTGACGCACGGACGGGCTCTGCGGCCAAAGCCCGGCGCGGCTGTCCGGGGATGAGTCCCATGATCATGGCTGCAGTTATCAGCAGGCACAGCAGAGATCTCATAATACGTACTTGTTTTTGCATCATTCGCCTCCTTTTGCAGTCGGGCTCACAGGGGTGGTTTCCGCACCGGCAGTTTTTTCGCTCCCGGCCGCGGCGCCCTGGTTCCGGATCGTGCCGATCGCCCGGCGTTTCCGGATGAGAAGTGTTGTAATGATCCCAAGGACAAAAGCCAGCAGCGCCACAATCACGTAGCCGCCCGTCTCCGGGCCCAGGATCGTTGCTCCCATGGTCCGGGCGACATACGGTTCTCCGCTGCCGGTGATCCCGGGCACGATGAGGATCGCCGTCACGAGCAATACCGACAGGACAGCGCTGATGCACTTCAGCCTGCGAACCTGTTTTCTGGCAAGGAATTCCGCTTTTCTTTGCAGGATCCCCTGCATCAGTTCTTCATTGCTCCGCATGTTTTCTCCTCCCCGTCCTTGATCGTCGGTTTTTTACCCTTTCACCTCCTATAATGCAGGTTTTTGCCGTTTTACTCACCCGTCCGGCAATTTTGTCCATAAACCCGCAAAAAAAACCATCCCGGGAAGGGATGGCGGGAGGGACGCGGCGCATGATCTACTCCGCGGTCTGCAGGCGGCGGTAAATGAACAGAAGAAGGATCGCCGCCGCCAGCGGCAGAGCATAGCCGATGGCGGACGTGACGCCCGGTTCCGATACCAGCAGGTTATATGTGCCGTGAAACGTCATGCTCAGGGAAAGTGCCCCGATCACGCTGGCCAGCTGCATGGCCCTGAAGCGCCGGGCAATGACCAGTCCCAGTACCAGGGCAAATACGCTGACGATGTGCATCACGCCCACGGCCAGACCCCGGATCAGCAGGAAGCCCAGGCTCTCCGTGCCGGAGGCGATCATGGAGCAGACGTTCTCATAGGAAGCGAACCCCGCGCCGATGCCGACCGCAGCATGGAACAGCCTGTCGTCCCGCGGATCGAACATGATGAAATAGAACAGCAGCGGAAGAAATTTCATGGCTTCTTCCGTCGCGGGGGAGATAAATATGGCGGTGTCCTCCGTTCCCATGCCGGTCGCCATGTCCAGGAACCCGCTGACGTACGCCCCCGTAAGGCACACGGCCATGCCGATCAGAAAACACAGAACGAACTGGCGGGCACTGCCCCGGACAAAGAAAACCGTCAGCAGCAGCGGAACAGCCATGCAGACCAGAATGTTTTCCGAATAAATCATGCCTCTGCCACCGCCTTTCGCACGGACAGGTACAGCAGCACCAGGGCGATCGTTTCCGCGGCAAAAAATATCAGGTACCACGTGCCGTCGCTCATGTACTTCGCCATCACCAGCCAGCCCACCAGGGCAAGCGCCAGACACAGCACGTCCTCGGGCGGGGCCTGTATCCGCCGGGCGGCAAACAGCCTGTATGACCAGTACAGGGCCGCCAGGATCAGAAAGACGTAGCATCCCGTATCCACGGCGCTGCGCAGGGGAGGCTCCGTAAAAAACGTGACGGCCTGTGCCGAAAGCAGCAGCGCACAGCCGGTCCCCAGTCCGATCCATTCCTTTTTGGTCAGCAGCTGCCGGATCTTCAGCGAGCAGGCAACGCTGCACAGGAAATAGGCGAAGACCGCTCCGGTCAGAATATCCTGGATCCATTCTCCCGACCATGCGATCCACAGAGCGGCGTTGCCGGCGGCAAACAGCACGGCTCCCGCGGCCTGCCTTCCGGCAGAAGACGCGCGCCAGCTGATCACGGTGCTTAACAGAGCGGACTTCAGCAGAAACAGCGACGCTTCTCCGATCTCATTTACGGCAAACGGCATGCGGCGGTCCGGACGCATGAAATCATAGATCACCCAGTAAAGGTCGGTGATCAGCCAGATGGAGAACAGGAATGCAAGGAAAACGGCGGTGAGCGACCGGCTGCTTTCCCGGATCAGCCGTACGGATAAAGCAAGCAGCACCGTCAATACGGTTATCTGAAAAAAAATTATGATGATCGCCGGAGCGTCTATGATCATTTCCTCTCACGCTCCCTTTCCTTCCGCTGTTCTTCAATACTGCGCATCGGTCATCCCCATCCTTTCCAGCTCTTTTTTCAGCGACTTTTTCCCCCGTTCCAGCAGGTTGTAGACCTGCCGGATGCTGATCCGCATGACCCTGGCGATATCGGCGTGAGGCATGTCTTCCATGAAAAGGAGATACAGCGCCGTACGGTATTCCGCTTTGATGGACCGCATGGCCTGATACAGTTTCCGATTTCTTTCCGCCTTCAGAAGAGTCATGTCCGGCAGCTCGGCCTCCGAAAGGACGTTCTCGTCCAGGGAAACGGTCTCGATTCTTCTTTTCCGGATCCGCATCAGCGCGTTCCGGCGGGCTATGGTATAGAGCCAGCTTTTGAAGCTGCCGGGACGGCGAGGATCGAAAGGCGGCTTATCCGCGGCCAGCTTCGCGAAGGTGTCCATCAGCAGCTCCTCCGCGTCTTCTTCACTGCGGACAAAGCCCAGCAGGAACAGCAGAAGCCCCTCCCTGTGGCGGATCAGCAGGGCTTCCAGGTCTGCTTCATCATCGGTCTGTACGTACCGGAGATAAATTGCCTCATCCGTTTCCATGGCTGCCCCTATTCCCGGCGCAGAACGACTTTCCGCCGAATAAAGATGAGGTAGACCAGCACCATGGTGAGGGGGATGGCGCTCCCGATCCAGAAGGCGGCGCCGGACTGCCCCACCAGAAGATTGAAGATGGCGTGGAAGCGGATCACCAGGCAGAGCAGGGCAAAGCCGCCCACGGCCCGGATCCAGGCCCGGTCCCAGAGGAAGAAAATGCCGACCGCCACGGATACGCCGCAGACCACGTGCATGGCACCGGTCCCGAAGCCGCGGATCATCAGCTGCAGCAGGTTGGCGGTCCCGTAGGTGGTCAGGAAGCAGACGTTTTCAAAGGTCGCAAAGCCTACTGCCACCAGCAGTGTGCTGCTGAGCGCGCTCTCCTGGTCCGGATCGAAGATCATGATGAAAAACATCACCGGCAGTATTTTGATGATCTCCTCCACGACGGGAGCGATCTCATGAGAAGCGACGGCCTGGTCCACTCCCAGCACGGCGGCCAGGAAAGAACTGATGTAAGCGGAAAACAGACAGGCCGTCATGCCGGCCAGAATGAAGCCCATGGAACGGCGGGCCCTGTACCGCAGGCACAGGATCGCGAGAAGAAGCGGAGCCGCCAGACAGACGTAGGTGTTTTCAATGTAATTCATTCGCCCACCGCCTTTCGGGTCCCGCGGATAAAGAACGGGAAGCAGAGGGTGATCATCAGATCGAAGAGATAGTAGGGATTCGTGATCGATTCGCCTTCAAAAAAGCAGGAAGCGGTCCACAGCGCGTACTCCAGCAGGCAGAAAACAAGAGCCGTGACGCAAAGGGGCCGCTGGCGGGCGTACTGCTCCCGGTCCATCAGGCGCCGGGTCACCGCGAACAGGATCAGGCCGATCAGGACCGCATAGATCAGATTGCTCACAATATTGCCCCACTGGATGAAAAACACGGCCATCCCAGCCGCGAAGACCGGTCCCAGCCACGGCAGCAGGCGCGTTTCCTTCGCGGTTTCAGGGGGCGCCGCCTGCAGGATCAGCAGGTACAGAAAGATGAAGGCGGCATACCAGCTCAGTTCGCTGACCACGAAAAGGATGGAGGATTCGCCCACGGTGAGCAGGCAGATCACCAGATACAGGTCGTCCAGGGCAAAATTCGCAAAGAAAAAAGCCAGCAGAGTCCAGTCCCGGCTGTCCAGGTCCAGAGCCTTTTTAGCCGCGATCAGGGTGCAGACCAGCAGGACGGCGATCTGTAAGAT
>CADBQE010000142.1 GCA_902796695.1 uncultured Lachnospiraceae bacterium | reverse complement strand
TTCAGCATCGATGAAAGCTTCCGGGCGCGGTCTTTTCTGTCTTCCTTTCGTTTATCAAGCGTTGCTTCATATACTTTGATTTCCTCCGCTTTGCGGATCAGTTCACGAATATGTCGGAGACTATCCCGGACAACTTCTGCATTACCGATGCGAAGAAAGGGAAACAGTATTGGCTTCTGATGGTAGCGAAGACGGAAGATTTTCTTCATTACATCATCAAGCGGATGATTGTTATAAGACGAAAACAATACAGTCTTCTCGTTAAAAAAGGCTGTCATAATCGTATTGATTATTGTGCTGGTTTTTCCTGTTCCAGGCGGTCCCTGAACATACGCCAGCGGATACTTCATGGCGTTATGAATAGCCAGAAGCTGATCCAGGTTTATTCTTCGATCAGTCAGAACAATCGGATAATTTCTTGTCCTTCTCGGCTTATCCAGCAGTTCCCCGAAAAATGCCTTCAGGGGGATTGTAGTACTGCCTTCTGCCAGTTGGTTTTCAATGGCCTGATACTCTATATTCAGGTCGACAGTAATATGACGTTCAATTCCCATGACAACCGGAAGATCACTGATTGATTCTTTGGGAAATCGTTCTGTAATAAGGTCCTTGATTCTTTCCGCATTCTGTTCAAAATCGTCAAGAAGCCCCATCTCGTCCGCATCCAGGTATCTGCGGATCGTTTCTTTTGTGCTGCCGTCTGTCATAAATTCCCGACAGATCGTAATCTCCTTTTCCGGACGAAGGCAGCGTCTTCGGATATCAAATACAAGACCTCTGTATGCCAAAACAAATAACCCATGTTGTGTATTGATGCTTAACGCGTTCATGGCTAACTGCTTTATGGCGTACGGCTGATTCTTCTCCTTTTTTCGATTGAGATCTGCCTGAAATAATCCAACAACTGTTTTGAACTGTTCCTCCGACAGGGGATAACTGTCCCCTGTCAGTCTGGCATGATCCAAATACTTTACCAGATTGTATTTCGAGTAATACGGGGTGTTATCCATCTTATAACACATTTCCAGATAATTCAGGACCCGCAGTTTTCCCGTATGACCAAAAATAGGCAGATAATACTCCGCATTATCTGCCATATCGCCCACCAGTTTTTGATTGATCTCACAATAGGTTCCTTCAATAATCTCTGCTCTTGTAATAGAACTGACAGAGAGAACCAGTTCGGCAGTTGTGAGATCCCGTATATGCATTCCAAACAGATTCAGCTGACCTGTTCTGTAATTTAAATCCAGCACGGCTCCCCAGAACCGGGTCTGCTTACCCTGCTTGTTGCAATACTCGATATAAAGCCATTTTCCCTCGTGAATACTGCGAAAAATTGCCCGTTTATTACTGTTCATACAAATAATAGCAGGAGGACCTTCACAGTCTTCCGAACCATTCCTCCGCCGGCTTTCTGTCTTCATGCAGGCGGGAAGGGCGGGCTTCCGGGGCCGGGCGGCCTACGGGGAAGAGGGCGATCAGGCTGTAGGGGATCATTTCCGGGAACGCGGCTTTGAGGGCGTCCGCGTCGAAATGGCCTACCCAGGTGGTGGCAAGGCCGAGGTCGTGGATGGCCAGCATGATGTGCGTGGCGACGATGGCGGCGTCCACGTCCGCGAAGTTCTTGCCGTCAAACGGGCGGACCCAGGCTTCGGAAGGGAGGGCGCCGACCGCCAGGACGCAGTCCACGGCCTGAACGAAGGGGAAGGCCGCCGTTTCTTTGAGCCGGGCCAGCGCTTCGGGGCTCGTAACGGCCCAGATCTTCACGGGCTGGTTGTTGTGGGCGGTCGGGGCGCAGCGTCCCGCCTCCAGGATTTTATCCAGAAGATCCTCCGGGATCGCGCCGCCCGTCAGCCGGCGGCAGGAATAGCGGGTTTTGGCCAGGGTCAGAAAATCTTCCATGGGGGCCTCCTTTTTTTTTACATGCGTTCCGGGATCTCAAAGCCCAGCAGGCCGCAGAACGTGACCAGTTCGCGTTCCGCCAGCTCCAGCAGGCTGATCCAGCCGCTCTTTCTGGCCGCGTCCTCTTCCTTCAGGATATGGTTGTCGCGGTAAAAGACGCTGAACAGATCGGACAGTTCGTAGATGAACTGGCACAGCCGGTGCGGCGCTTTTTCCGCAAAGGCGTCCTGAAGTGCCTGCGGTGCTTTTAAGAGCGCCAGCTGCAGCGATTTTTCCGCCGCGCCGCGCGCGGGCAGGACGGGACCGGCCCCGATGCCCTGTTCCCGCACTTTCCGCAGGATGGAGCGGATCCGGACGGCCGTATACAGGATATAAGGCCCGGTATTGCCCTCGAAGGAGGAGAACCGTTCCAGGTCGAATACATAGTCCTTGGTGGCCTGGTTCGACAGGTCGCCGTATTTTAAGGCCGCGAGTCCGATAATGTCGGCTGTCTGCCGCTTTTCTTCCTCCGGCAGGTCGGTTTCCGCCATGCGGGCGTACACCGCGTCTTTGACTTCCTTCAGCAGATATTCCAGCCGCAGCACGCCGCCGTCCCGGGTCTTGAAGGGGCGGCCGTCCTTGCCGTTCATGGTGCCGAAGCCCAGGTGGGACAGCACGGTCTCTTCCGGCACGATGCCGGCCAGCCGTGCGGCGCGGAACACCTGCTCAAAGTGCATGCTCTGCCGCTTGTCCGTGATGTAGAAGATCTCCGCGGGGTGATAGAGTTTTTCGCGCTCCACGATCGTGGCCAGGTCCGTGGTGGCATACAGGTACGCGCCGTCGGATTTCTGGACCAGGCAGGGCGGGATCTCTTTTGCATCGTCCGGCCGAGCGACGGGGATCACCCGCGCGCCTTCGCTTTCCTCCACGATGCCCTGCCGTTCAAAGCCGGCCAGCATGTCCGCAATATAGGGCTGCACGTCGCTTTCGCCCTTCCAGAGGTCGAAATGCACGTCCAGCGCGTCGTAGTTTTTCTTCAGGTCTTCCTTGGAGACGCGCAGCACGTGGGCAAACAGCGCGCCGTAGCCGGGATCGCCCTGCTGCAGGCGCCGCGTGGCCTGATGAGCCCGCTCCGAGAAGGCTTCATCCGTCTTGGACCGCGCGCTGGCGGCCGGATAGATGGTCTCCAGGTCGCTGATGGTGAACGGCGCTTCCGCCGGATATTCCCCGGTAAAATCCGGATCAAAGTAAGGGAGATCCGGCTGCGCATCCTTCACGGCTTCGATGATCAGGCCCATCTGGAGGCCCCAGTCGCCCAGATGCACGTCGCCGATCGCGTCATAGCCCATGAAGCGGTACAGGCGCTTTAACGACTCGCCGATGATGGCGCTGCGCAGATGTCCCACATGCAGGGGCTTTGCCACGTTCGCTCCGCCGTAGTCCAGGATCACGGTGCGGCCGGCGCCTTTCTTTTCCACGCCCAGATCCGCATCCCGCGCCAGATCGTTCACCAGAGAGGCCGCCGCTTCGGGCGAGGCGTGCAGATTGATGAATCCGGGGCGGACTGCTTCCGCGGATGCAAACAGGCCGGAAGCTTTCAGCTTTTCCGCGACTTCCTCCGCGATCTCAAGCGGATTCCGGTGCGCGGCCTTGGCGGCCGCCATGGCGCCGTTGCACTGATATTCGCACAGGTCGGGGCGGTTGGAGATGTTCACGCGGCCGTAGGAAGGGTCCAGGCCGCAGGCGGCAAACGCTTCGGAACAGGTCTTGGTCATTAAGTCTTGCAGTGAGATCATAGGGTTCCTCTTTTCTGGTTGATCGCTTTCCGTACAATGTGCGGGAAACTGTAAAAAACTGCTTGCAATTTATTTTCTGCGTGCTATAATACTCCTTGCGCACGGAAGTGTAGCTCAGCTGGGATGAGCGTTCGCCTCACACGCGAGAGGTCATGGGTTCGAGCCCCATCACTTCCAGCAAAGGACCGGAAGGTCCTTTTTTTGTGCCTCAGGCCCCTTCCATGCGGGTCAGCCTGGCGGCCTGGTCGGCCGCGATCAGACTGTCCAGCACCTCATCCAGATCCCCGTTCATGATAGCATCGATCTTATACAGGGTCAAATGGATCCGGTGGTCCGTCACGCGGCCCTGGGGGAAGTTGTAGGTGCGGATCTTTTCGGAGCGGTCGCCGGTGCCGATCTGGCTGCGGCGCTCCTCCGCTTCCGCATTCTGCTGTTTCTCCAGCTCCAGTTCATATAATTTGGTGCGCAGCAGCTTGAACGCTTTTTCCTTGTTCTGCAGCTGCGATTTTTCGGTCTGGCTGTAGATCACGATCCCGGTGGGATAATGCGTCAGGCGCACCGCGGAGTCCGTGGTATTGACGCACTGGCCGCCGTTGCCGGAGGCCCGCATCACGTCAATGCGGATGTCGTTCATATCAATGACCACGTCCACGTCCTCGGCTTCGGGCATGACGGCCACGGTTGCGGTGGAGGTATGGATGCGGCCGCCGGACTCGGTTTCCGGCACGCGCTGCACGCGGTGCACGCCGCTTTCGTATTTCATGCGGGAATAGGCGCCGCGGCCGCTGATCATCGCGACCACTTCCTTAAAGCCTCCCAGGCCCGCTTCGCTTAAGGAGATCATTTCCACCTTCCAGCGGCGGCTCTCCGCGTAGTGCACGTACATCCGGTACAGCTCCGCGGCAAACAGCGCGGCTTCCTCGCCGCCGGCACCGGCCCGGATCTCCAGGACCACGTTCCGGTCGTCGTTGGGGTCCTTGGGCAGCAGCAGGACCTTCAGTTCCTTTTCCAGACGGGCCGTTTCTTCTTCGGCCGCGCTCATCTCCTCTTTCAGGAGGGAGCGCATCTCTTCATCCTTTTCTTCCTCCAGCATGGCCAGGGCGTCGGCGCGGTCCCGGCCGGCTTTCACATAGGCGCGGTAGGCTTCCACAAGCGGAGTCAGGTCGCTCTGCTCCTTCATCAGCCTGCGGAAGCGGTTCTGGTCCGCCGCCGCCTGGGGGCTGGCCAGTTCCGCCTGTATTTCTTCAAAATGCTTGCAGACGTCTGCACATTGTTCAAACATGAATCGTCAGTCCTTTCGGGGTCACGGATCACATTCCGCGACCCGGTCCAGCCCCGCCAGATCCGGATGGATCCGCACGCGGCGCCAGCCCGCTTGTTCAAATATTTCTTTAACGGCCGCGCCCTGTTCACAGCCGATCTCCAGCAGAAGCGGGGCCGTCCGGCCTTCCGCGCCGCTTTCCCGCCTCGGAAGAGGGCTTAATTCCGCGGCCAGCCGGCGGTAGAAATCCAGGCCGTCCGGGCCTCCGTCCAGCGCCAGACGGGGCTCGTGGTCCCGCACTTCGGGCATCAGGTCCCCGATCTCGGCGCCGGGGATGTACGGAGGATTGCAGCAGATCAGATCAAAGGCCCCGAGCGGCGCGCCGCTGTCCGTTATCACGGCATCCAGCAGGTCCCCCGCGGCCAGGGAGATCCTGTCCCGCAGGCCGTTCAGCGCGGCATTCCGCCCGGCCAGTTTCAGGGCTTCGGAGGAAATGTCGCTGAGGACGACCTCGGCGCGGGGCAGATAATGCGCCAGACTGATCCCGATGCATCCGCTCCCGCAGCACAGGTCCAGGATACGGGGACGGGGCACGTCCTTTGCCCGCGCGATCGCCAGTTCGACCAGCACTTCCGTATCCGGCCGCGGACAGAGCACCTGATCGGTAACCGCAAAGGGCAACCCCATAAACCAGGTCCGGCCGGTGATCTGCTGCAGCGGGATCCGTTTTTCCCGCAGCCGCAGGCCGTCCTCAAAGCGGCGCGCGGATTCTTCGGCCAGCGGCTCATCGCTCATGAGCGGCAGCCGGCTCCGGCCCGGCCCGCCGGCCCATTCCAGCAGTTCCTTCGCGTCCCAGTCAGCATCCGGCACCCCGGCGGCCGTCAGGCGC
>CADBQE010000141.1 GCA_902796695.1 uncultured Lachnospiraceae bacterium | reverse complement strand
TCCAGGTCCTGTCCCTGGTGCTTTACGCGATCCGCAATACACGCCTGGCCAGGGAGTATAAAGACCATTCCTGGAAAGAAGAGTAAACCGCTGGCGGGAGATCATCCGGGAAAAATATCTTCCGGCCGTCGGATGAGCCGCCCGGAACGGGTTCCCGAAAAAAAGGGGAAGACAGTAAAGAATCCTGCCTTCCCCGTTTTTGCATTTCCGCAGTTTATGCGGTTTTTTGTATGACTGTCCTCAGGTATAATCGAACACGTGCAGGCGCAGGCGGTGCGCGATATGCTCTAACGCCGTGACGCCGCCCAGCGAATTTCCCTTGGGATCCAGTGCCGGTCCGTAGGTGCCGATGCCCATGGGGCCTTTTACGGCGCAGACAATGCCGCCGCCCACGCCGCTCTTGGCGGGCAGGCCGACCTTCACGCCGAATTCGCCGGATTCGTCATACAGGCCGCAGGTGAACATGACGCTCTTGATGGTGCGGACGTAGCCCGGGGCAATCAGGTGGCGGCCGGTAAAGGGATTGACTCCGTCGCAGGCCAGGACCAGGCCCAGACCGGCCAGCGATTTCGCGGACACGTTCAGGGAACACATTTTGAAATACAGGTCCGTGATCCGGTCCGGATCGCCCTTCAGCACTTCCTTGCTTTTCAGCAGCCAGGCGATGGCGCGGTTGCGGTCGCCGGTCTCGGCTTCCGAACGGTAGACGCTTTCATTCAGCACGATCCCGTCGTCCATGCAGATGGCGCGGGCGAAATCCAGCAGTTCCTCAAACGTGAATTCCGGCTCCAGCAGCGACATGACCTCGATGGCGCCGGCGTTGATCATGGGATTGAACGGCCGGCTTTCCACCAGGTCCAGCTTCAGGATCGAATTGAAGGCGTCGCCGGTCGGCTCCATCAGCACGTGGGAAAACACTTCGCGGAATCCCAGAAACTTCAGCGCTACCGCCAGGTTGATGACCTTGCTGATACTCTGGATGGAAAACCGCGTCGTCGTATCCCCCAGCGCAATAGTCTCTCCGTCCTTCTTCCAGGCAAAGATCCCGAAAGAAGCCTTATCCGCCTTGGCCAGCTCCGGAATATAGGACGCTACCGTCCCTTCCGCGCAGGCCGCCAGTCCGTTCTCATACCCTTCCCGAAAAACCTCGCGCACAGCGGCCGGATCCGTCAGGGGCACATGTTTCTGCTCATAAGTGGGATAAATCATCACTTCCTCCGGTGTCATTGGGGACTGTCATTGGGGACGGTTCTCTTTGACACTTCCACTATACTTCCTGCGGCGGGCCCTGTCAATCGAAAGGAAAGTCACTCCGCAAATCCCACGTATCCGCCTGCTTCCACGGCCTGCTGTCCTTCCGGCGTGCGGAGCCATTCCACCAGCTGCCGCACCGGGCTGCCTTCGGGTTCGTCCGCTCGGAAGACCGCGTAAACGATCTTGGAGAGCGGATAGGAGCCGTCCGCGATGGATTCGTCCGTGGGATATACGCCGTCGACGGACAGGAATTTGATGCTGTCCCGCACATACTGGTCCTTGGCGTACAGGTAGATGGAATAGCCCAGGGCGGAGCGGCTGTTCTCATAAGAAGCGACGGCGTCGATCAGGCCTTCCATGCCCGAGATGATCATGGTGGGGGCGTCGGTCATGGTCAGGCCTTTCATGACCATCTTTTCCATCAGGTTCTGGCTGCCGGAGTTGGGTTCGCGCTGGTAGGCCAGAATGGGGATGTCTTCGCCGCCCACTTCCTTCCAGTTCGTGATCTCTCCGGTGTAGATCTTCCGGATCTCATCCAGGGTCAGGCTTTCCACGGGGTTGTCCTGATTGACAATGAAAACGAAGCCGTCCCGGCCGATGCCGGCCATTTCGAAGGTGACGCCGGCTTCGCGCGCGCGGTTTAAGATATCATCCGACGGCTCGGAGACAAAGATCACGTCCACGGTCCGGTCGATCAGATTGTAATAAGCGTTGGCGGTGGTGTGATGGACGATGAATTCCGTCGCCTCTTCATCGGTCAGGCCGATCAGGGACTTGGCGATCTCCACGGACATCGGATACATGGCGGTGGCGCCGTCCACCTTCGGGTAAGTTTCCTTCGTGAAGCGGAGCGGTCCGGGCGCTGCGGAAGAGGTGGGAGAAGGCGGCGCCTGCGTGGTCGGGATCTCCGTGGCGGGCGGTTCCGTGGCAGGGGCTTCCGTACCCGCCGGTTCTGTGGCAGGGGCTTCTGTACCCGCCGGTTCCGCAGTGGGGCTTTCCGTAAGCTCCGGCTGTGCGGTCGTGATGTCAGCACCTGTTGTTTCCGCTTCCGCCGCGGAAGACGGCGTTCCTCCGGGCTCCGCCGTGGGCGGGACTGCAGGCCGGCTGCAGGAAGAAAGGAGCAGTACCAGGGCTGCCAATGCGGCAAACATCATTTTTTTCATTTAGTAAAACCTCCTTCATGAATAATCTGTCGGTCAATGACTGAGCGGGGCGGGACCCGCATTTTCGGCCAGGGCAAAAGCCCGGCAGGGCGCCGCTTCCCCGGAGCGGGCGCCGCCCTGTGCCAGCCAGGCCGCAAATCGCGGCGCCGCCTGAGGCAGCAGAGGATGCAGCAGCGGTGCCGGCAGCATCTGTCCGGCGGCCGCTTCGATTCGGGCTCGTAAGTCTTCATTCCGCTCAGCCTGTTTTTCCAGCCGTGCGGCCCTGTCGGCAGCCGGGGCCGGACTTTCCAGAAGCTCAAGATACAGATCCAATCCGCCGGGAGCATCCAGGTATCCGCTCAGGTGCAGGCAGAACGGCTTGTACTCTGTGTCGGGGCCCGGTTCCGGCTCCAGCTGCTGCAGAATGACCAGACTGGAAAACTGTACCAGACAGGGGATCCCGACCCCGGCCAGGACGGGATCGTCCCAGGGAACCGTGCAGAGGGTGGAGTCACTGTAATAGTGTCCGTCCTCGATCAGCGCTTCCAGAAC
>CADBQE010000140.1 GCA_902796695.1 uncultured Lachnospiraceae bacterium | reverse complement strand
TTCCCGGAACGGAGAGGGGAGAGAGTCGACCCAGCTAAGGAGCAGCGCTTCTTCCCGGGCCTCGTCCGCTTCGGTTTTCCGGAAGACGGGGATGTCGCCGGTGAAGGCTTCGCCCAGGTCGTGGATCAGGCACATTTTCAGGATCTTGAGAAGGTCCGCTTCCGGGAATTCGTCGCTGACCCAGTAGGCCATCAGAGTCATGCGCCAGCTGTGCTCGGCCACGCTTTCGTGACGGCCGCCGGAGGTATAGCAGTGGCGGGTGGCATCCTTCAGCTTTTCGGCCAGATGCAGGGCTTCCAGCAGTTTTACGGCGTCCATGGCATTCTTCCTCCCGGATCAGTATCCTTTTTTCAGGTCGATCTGCCGCAGCAGCGGACTGCCCTGCGCATATAGCGCCAGGTTCTCCAGAAACAGCTGCGTGACTTTTTCCACGGTATAGGGCAGCTTCAGATTGCCGGCAATATGCGGGGTGATATACAGGCCGGGGCAGTCCCACAGGGAAGAGAACGCCGGAATCGGCTCTTCCTCGAAAACATCCAGCGCAGCCATAAGGCGGCCGGCTCGCAGCTGCTCCTCCAGCGCGGTCTGGTCGATCACGCTGCCCCGGCCCACGTTCACGATCAGGGCGCCGTCCGGCAGGAGGGCCAGACGGTCCCGGCTTAACAGGTGTCTGGTTTCCGCCGTATTCGGCAGGGAGAGGATCAGCAGATCCGCTTCGGGCAGCAGGCTGTCCAGCTGATTGATCGGCAGGACCCGGTCAAAAGAGCCGCCGGGATCCTTTCCGCTGCGGTTCATGCCGGTGATCGAAGCCGGATGGAAGGCCTTCAGGCGCTCCGCCGTTTCCCGCCCGATATCGCCGGTCCCCAGCAGCACGATGCGGCTGTCCCGGATCGATCGGATGGGCAGCGTGCGGATCCATTCCTTCTTCCGGATGATCTCACTATAGGCCGGAGCCTGCCGCAGCATGGCCAGGCTGACTTCCAGGATGTGCTCCGCGATAGCCGTGCCGTAAGCGCCGGAGGAGTTGGTCAGCACCGCGTGGGACGAAGCAAAAACGCCCGGGGCGGTGTAGGGCTCCACGCCGGCAAAGGGCGTGCAGAACCAGCGCAGCCGGGGGGCGGCGCCGGCCAGTTCCGTGCTGTCCGCAAAGATGACTTCCGCGTCGGATGCTTCCGGGAGGGCCTCCGCGGGGCTTTCAAAAAACAGGGCGGTCAGGCCGGCTGCGGCCGCGGCTTCCCGGATCCGGTCGCGCTGCGCCGGGGTCAGCTCTTTCACGGCCGTGATGAGCTTCCGCTTTACGCCGCCGTCCAGCCGGGCCGTCCGGAGCGGTCTGTCCCAGAAGACGGATCCGCCCGCATCCCGGGCCAGCCCATCGATAACGGAGTGCAGGTCCCGTTCAAAAGCGGCTTCTTTCTGCTTGGAGCGCCGTCCCGGTCCTTCAAACAGAACCTTGCTGTAATACGCGTCATAGGAGACCGCGTAATCCTCTTCATCCCGGTGCGGGAAAAAGGTGACGGCGGCCTCATAGCGGATCTGCCCGCCGCCGGATTCCGCGATCAGCATGACCAGCGCGGCTTTCCGCAGAACGCCGGAAGCGGTAAGGTCCGCTTCGAAATATTGTTCGTACACATTAACAGTTGCCATGTTTTTTCTCCTTGTTCCGGGCCGGCTTCCGGTTCCCGTCTACTTCAGCGTCACCTTCATGACCACGGGGTTGTGGTCCGAACAGACAAAATCCAGATCCCGCGTAACGACGCTCTCCACCGCGATATTGGAGGAGACAATAAAGCCGTCCAGCAGATAATACTGGAAGGACGCTTTGTCCGCGCCCGCGTAGGGCTGATCCAGCGAGCGGCAGGTGGGCACGCTGTCGTCCATCATGAACTGCCAGCCGGCGGAAAAGCTGCCGACGTCGATCTCGCCGACGGCCCATTTGCCTTCCTGCTGGGGATATTTATTCTTATCGTAATTGGAAAAGATCTGGTTGAAATCTCCGCCGGCGATCACATAATTGCCCTTGGCCGCCTCTTCCTCCAGCAGCTGCGCCAGCTGTTTCGTCTGCGCGATCTTGCCTTCTCCGCTGTCATAGGCTTCCAGGTGCAGGTTGACCAGTACGAGTTCCTTGTCGCTTCCCTCCAGGGGCAGGCGTGAGATCAGAAGGCAGCGCTTGAGGTTGGCCATGCGGATGGGCCAGGCAAAGGGGATGGGCAGCTGGACGCGTTCCGCGAGGCCGACCTGCAGCGAAGAGAAGGTCGCAATGCCCGAATCCACCTTTCCGATCGGCGGCACCGGGTAGGGCAGGAAGGCCACTTTCAGGTTGTTGGCAAAGGAAGAAGAGAAGCCCTCAAGGTGCTCCGCCACGCGCCGGACCTCGTCGATCCCTTCGGAACGCGCGGAGTTCCGGTCGATTTCCTGCAGCAGCAGAATGTCCGGCTGGACCGCGTCGATCTCCTTCAGGAATCCCGCTATATTGCTTTCCAGCCGGGCCGTATCCGCGGTCTTGACGCCTTTGCCGCCGTCCATGAAAAAGTCCGCGTTGTCGCCCAGCGCGCCGTAGCCCAGATTCCAGCTCATCAGCGTGAGGCTGTCCCCCGGGGCGGCTTTCCGCTGCGCGCCGGCCGTGACGGTCAGCGGCTCTATGTCCTTCGGCCGGTATTCCGTAACGGTCAGGAACAGCAGCAGCCCGATCACCAGGATCAGCACGCAGCCGATCAGATAAAACGGCAGCTTCCACAGCCGGAAGCCCTTTTTTCCGGATACGATCCCGCTCATGTCAGAGCCCTCCCTACGATCGGATTATTACAGTTTATAGCCCGTAAAGACGCACTGGGCGATGCTGCGGCCCAGGTCGTCCTCGATATCCACGTTATAGACCGCTGTGGTCTTTCCGTCCCGCCGGCACCGGGCCCGGGCAATCAGGACGGAGCCGTCCGTCGGGTCCAGAAAGTTCATGCTGATCTGCTGGGTGACGGTGGGGCGGTGCCGGTTGTTGGACGCCACGCCCGCGGCCAGATCCGCCAGCGTGAAGATGGCGCCGCCCATGACGCCGCCGATCGCATTGCGGTGATGCGGCGTGATCTTCATGCTGCAGACCGCTGCGTCCTCGGTCACTTCATCGATCACGATCCCGTTCTCCATGGCAAAACTGTCCGTGGAGAAATACTGTCTGGCTTCTTCCAGATTCCGAAAAGTTCCCATCTGATTCCCTCCTAGAGGATCCATTTATCGGTCGGCAGGGGCTCGGAATAGCCCCAGCCCTCCGCGGCGCCGGCCGCAGCCAGGGTGAACCCGGCTTTTTCCAGCACGCGGGCGAAAGCGGCTGCAGAAGGATGCGGTCATCTTCCAGCCGCGGCAGTTCGGTGAAAAAGGTTTTCATGGCTTAAGGCTTTCATAAAAGGAGAACGGCACTTCCAGGTCTCCCCGGCCGCTTCCGAGCGCGATATTCGGCTTGGCCGCCCCGTGAAAATCCGAGCCGCCGCTCTGCTTCAGCCCGAAGCGCCGGGCGAGTTCCTCTGCTTTCCGCGTTGTTTCCGCGTCGAATTCCGTATAGTGCGTCTCCATGGCGATAAGGCCGGCCTCCCGGGCCAGGGGCAGGAATTCTTCCAGCTCCCGCTCGTTCATATTCAGGAAAGGATGCGCAAAGACCGGAACGGCTCCGTACTGCCTGATAAAGCGGATGGTCCCCAGACTGCCGAGGCGCCGGGGCGGGACGTAAAAACCTCCGCCCTCCCGCAGGATGGTCTCAAAGGCTTCCGAGACCGTCGCAACATAGCCTTTGGCCGCAAGCAGCCGCGCCACATGCGCCCGGTTGAATTCCTCCGCGTCGGTGAGGGCGGCAGCTTCTTCATAATATACGTCATAGCCTCCCTGCTGCAGCTTCTCCATCAGCCGCAGGTTGGAGTTATGCTTCGCAATATGCATCAGCTCCACATAGTCTTCGATCTCCGGCCAGGTCTCTTCCGCAAAAAACAGGCCCACGATGTGGAGCTCGCGCCCCTTGTATTCGGTGGTGAATTCGCAGCCCGGCACGGGGATCACGGAACTGTCCCGTCCCGCCGCCATGAACTCGGGCAGCCCTCTGCCGGAATTGTGATCGGTCAGGGCCAGGGCGCCCAGCCCCTTTTCCTCCGCCAGCCGGATCAGCTCCGCCGGCGTTAAGGTCCCGTCCGAATACGTGGAATGACAATGCAGATCGCAGTATTTCATGAACGCTCCTTCCCGTGGATGTTCTCTGCATGAAGAGTAGCAGAATCGGCCGGAAAATGCAAGAAAGAGCGGCGGCTCCGGCTTTTCTTTCGGCCCCGCTTCTGCTATATTGGTTCTGAGAAAAGCATCCGGAAGGAGAGCAGCTGACATGATCGGCAGAATACTGCTGGCTTATCTTATTATCATGAACCTGGCGGCCGTCTTCCTCTACGGCCTGGATAAAAAGCGCGCCCGCGGACACGCCCGGCGGATCTCCGAAAAAACGCTCTTCCTGACGGCCGCGCTCGGCGGCGCCTTCGGAGCGCTGGTGGCTATGTACACGTTCCGTCATAAAACAAGGCACTGGTATTTCCGCCTGGGGATCCCGCTGCTGGCCGCCGCCTGGGGCGTCCTGATCTGGCTGGCGCTGCGGGATCACTGGTTCGAGATCGGCGGATGAGGCGCGGGGCCGCGGATGTGTCCAATAAACGGATGCGGCGGGTCCCGGACCTGTGTTTTTCCGCTCATAGCAGTAAAAGCAACCGCCGGTTGACAAAGTTCCGCCCGGCGCGTTCTTGTTTGCCGAACCGTTTTTGTTTATTCTGAAGACAAAGAAAAACGGAGACGAATGGCCGGACAGCCATTCGCAGGGAGGACGTTATGAAGCTTTGTGATAAGATCCAGACGGCTCGGAAACGGGCAGGCCTTTCCCAGGTGGATCTGGCGGACGCCATGGGCGTTTCCCGCCAGTCCGTGTCCAAATGGGAGACCGGAGAATCCAACCCGGAGATCGGAAAACTGGCCCAGCTGGCTAAAGTGCTGAATGTTTCCGCGGACTGGCTGCTTTCGGAGGAAGAGGACCTGCCGGGCAGGGCGGACGGAAGCGAACGCGCGGCCGGCGGACCCGAAACGGCAGGGACCCGCTATCCGGAGTGGATGGACCGTCTGCCGGGCTTTCTGCTGAAAGCGGTGAAGCGCTACGGATGGATCTACGGCGTTTACATGGCCGTGGGCGGATTCATTTTCGCGGCATTCGGCTTCGTGGTCCGGCTGATCACCCGCCATGAGATCTCCGGCGGCAGCGGCGGCTACGGCAGCATTTTCCCCGGGGCGGATCCTTTTTCGGACATCCGGCAGCAGGCCTGGAGCGGCTTTTCCGCGATCACCTGGATTCCCATCATCCTCGGCCTGCTCATCATGCTGGGCGGGATCGTCCTGGCAGTCTGTCTCAGGCGATGGGGGAAGAAAGACAAAACGGAGTGAACCGGAAAAAGCCGGCAGGAGAGGAGATCGATGCCCCGCCTGCCGGCTTTTTTTGCTTATGGTTTTTATTCCACCGTCACCGATTTCGCCAGATTCTTCGGCTTGTCGATGTCGCAGCCGTTTTCGCGGGCCACGTAGTAGGCCAGGAGCTGAAGGGGGATGATCTCCGTGACGGGGAAGAGGAGCGGGTGAACGTCCGGGACGCGGAGCACATGGTCGGCGGCTCCGTAGATCAGGCGGTTGGATTCGGGCGCCAGGGCCAGCACGTCGGCGCCGCGGGCTTTGACCTGCTCGATATTGGAAGCGGTCTTTTCGTACAGGCGGTCGCAGCAGCACAGGGCGATGACCAGGCGCCCGGGCTCGATCAGGGCGATGGTGCCGTGCTTGAGCTCGCCGGCCGCATAGGCTTCCGAGTGCAGATAGGAGATCTCCTTGAGTTTGAGGGATCCTTCCATGGCCACCGCGTAATCCAGATTGCGTCCGATAAAGAACAGGGACTTCCGGTCATGATACAGCCCGGCCAGCCGGCTGACGCGGGCGCTCAGGTCCAGGGCGCGCTGCGCTTTGGCGGGCAGCGCTTTCAGTCCCTTCACCAGCTGCGCGTATGTTTTGCGGTCCAGCCGCCCCAGCTGATCCGCCGCCCAGACCGCGAACAGGTCCAGGAC
>CADBQE010000139.1 GCA_902796695.1 uncultured Lachnospiraceae bacterium | reverse complement strand
GTCCAGCACAAACTCGACCAGGGCCTGATAAGCGCTGTCCACGCTGGTATAGGTCCCGTCCAGACCCAGCAGCGAAAGGTCGATCCATTCCGCTTCCAGGGCGCCGCGCAGATAGGCCTGCAGGCTGATGCTGCCGTCCACGCGGTAGGCTTTGTACAGTTCGCTGTCCGTGTCCACACGGTCGCGCAGCAGCAGCTTCTCCGTGAGCATCACGTCGTACATTTCCGTGAAGAAGGTCTGCATTTCCGCGTCCAGGGCCGCATAGCGGCGCGCGCCGGCGCCGGTCAGTTCGGCCCGGATCTTTTCCAGCGTTTCGGTCTGCTTGGCGGTGAAATGGGAAAAAACGCGCCGTTCCGCGTCACCGGCATCCGGAGCGTTGAAATGACGGTAGTCCAGTACGTTGTTGCTGATCAGCTGGAAGTAGGCCTTCTTGATCGGGATGTAATGCTCTTCTTCCCCGGGGTCCACATCCTCGTTCTTCAGATGGTTGATCAGGATGCCGGCCAGCTTCTGCTCCAGCAGATGATAAATGCCCTTCTGCATTTCCAGGTCGATGGAAAGGTAGATGTCGTTGCCGGCCGTCGGCGGGATCTCCTGGGTGATTTTCTTGATCTGGCCCAGGTTGTTGACATACAGGGTGCGGGAGCCGTTCTGTCCGCGCAGCGCCAGTTCCCGGTTGGCTTCGATCCCGGCTTTTCCGATCACGTCGCCGGCCGTGTAGCTGCCGCCCTGCGCGTTCAAGGCTTCGATCTCCTCTTCGCTGGCGTAGCCCGTATAGCCGAGGATATGGCACAGATAGACGGCGTCGTTATAGACGCGCCGCGAGCTCTGCGCGATGTCCACCCCGAGCAATTCCTGCTGGTGTTCCCGGACGGCCGCCACGGTTTCTTCCTTGACGCCGGAAGCCACCGTGCTCGGGTTGTAGCGCACATAGTAGTTGATATACATGCTGTAGCGGATCCAGACCAGTTTCAGCGCGGTCTGCGGGTCCACGGAATAGGTGCTGCCGTCCGCGTTTTTCCCGATGCCGAAGAAATCACAGTAATGATCCAGGATCTCCTGCGGCGTTGTTGCTTTTTCCTTGTCTGTCAGCTGAGCGGTGTTTTCACGTCCGTACATGTCGCGCAGGAAGCGCAGGCGGGCGTTTTCGGAGGCGAAGCGCTCGCGCAGGACGCCGTCCGCATCGTAATAGATGTCGATGCTCGGCACGATCTCCTCGTCAAAGCGGTCCAGCAGCGCGATCAGGCGCAGCAGCATGGCGTTGCGGTCGTAGCCGTTGGCGTAGCTGCCGTCATCCGTGACGGTGACGTTCTGGATCAGTTCGTTATAGGCCAGAAGATTGCCGTTGCGGTCGTAGATATTGCCGCGGGTGGGCGGCAGCGAGACCGTGCGGGTAATGATATTGCGCACTTCCTCCTGCGCGTCGGCACCGGCCACGACCTGCAGATGGAACATGCGCAGAAAAAGAGCCCCGAACAGCGCAAGGAAAACAAGGGTCACCGGGAACAGCCGCGAGGTGACCACGTGCTTCAGCTTGAAAACGATGTAATCGAGGATCTCTCTAAACATACTTCCGTGTATTCTTCTCTTCCCAGCGTCTGGTCAGCTTTTCCGTCCGCCGGAACAGGGGGTACAGCAGGGTCGCCATCAGGCCGGTATACAGCATTTCCGGCAGGACGATCCCGGTCAGATAAGGCAGAAAGCCGCGGCCGCCGCCCAGCAGGATGGCAAACACATAGATGCCCAGCAGATACAGCAGATCGCTGAGCAGGCACAGCGCCAGCGGGACGCTGACATATTCCGTATAGTAGATGCGGCCCAGCACGCCGATCCCGTATCCCAGAACGGAAAAGATCAGGGCGGACAGGCCGATGGTGCTTCCGAAGAACAGGTCCGTCAGCAGCCCGCAGGCGAAGCCGATCAGCATGCCTTCAAAACTGCCGCGCATGAATCCGAAGGAAAATACCAGGATCAGCAGCAGATTCGGCACGGTGATCACCAGGGAGGAAGCGGCGAAGACGTTGTTCTGCACCAGAAAGACCGTCAGGATCAGAAATGTGTAGACGAGCCCCCGCTTCATGGTGTTTCTCCCGTGCTTTTCAGGGTCGTGATGACCAGGACCATGTCCAGATTGTCAAAATCCGCCACGGGGCGCAGGGAGCCGGAGCGGAGCAGGCGGTTCGCGTCCGTGCTGGTTTCTTCCACATAGCCGATCAGAAGGCCGGGCAGATAGACGTCGCTGATATTGGAAGTCACGACCATGTCTCCCGGCTCCACATCCGCGGACAGCGGGATGTTTTCCAGGGCCAGCATGCCGTCCGCATACAGTTCCAGGCTGCCGGCCACCATGAAGGAATGGCCGCTGCGGGCCGTCATGGCGCTGACGTAGCGGCCGGTATTGATGATCGTGCTGACGGTGGCATGGTTGTTGCCCACGGCCGTGACCAGCCCGACGAGGCCGCCGCCGGCCATCACGTTCATGCCGGTCTTCAGTCCGTCCCGGCTTCCTTTGTCGATCAGGAAAGACTGATACCAGTTGCCGGAATTGCGCCCGATGACGTGGGCGCCCAGCGATTCATATTCCTGATACTGCTCCTGCAGATGCAGGAGTTCCCGCAGTTCGGCCAGTTCGTGCTCGCTCAGCTTCAGCTTGGCGTTCTCCTCGCGGAGCCCGGCCAGTTCGTCCTGCAGCTGTCTGTTTTCTTCCCGGACTTTCTGCAGTTCCCGCAGGGCTTCCAGACGGCCGGCCAGATAGCTGCCGGCCCGGTTCATGCCTTTCTGCATGGGCATCAGCACCGTGCCGATCCCGTCCCGCAGCACGCGGGAAAAGCCGGGGCTCAGCGAGCTGACCAGCAGGAGAAAAAGACAGATACCGATCACGATCAGCAGTCCTCCCCGGGGAGTCCTGCTTCTGCGGGGTCCATTCATAACAGTTCCTTTGATCCGTCAGATCCCGGCAGGCGGCTTCAGCAGTCCCTCCTCCCGGAAGCTGGTATAACAGTGATCTCCGATGATGATATGGTCCATCACCGGAATGTGCATCAGGCTGCCGGCTTCGGCCAGCCGCCTGGTCAGTACTTTGTCCGCCTCGGAAGGCGTCGGGTCGCCGCTGGGATGATTGTGCAGCAGTACCAGATAGACGGCGCCGCAGCGGAGCGCCTCCAGAAAGACTTCCCGGGGCGAGACCAGAGAGGCATTCACGGTTCCCCGCGAGAGGGTCTCTTCATGCAGCAGGCGGTTTCTGGTATCGAACATGACGGCCCGCATCTCCTCCCGCGGGAGGTAGCACAGGTCTTCCATGAAGTAGGCGGCAATGGAGGCCGGGTCCTTCAGGGAGATCTCCGGCCGGCGCGTTGTTTTTGCCATGCGGCGGCAGAGCTCCGCGGCCGCCAGGACGCCCACGGTCTTGACGGGACCGAAGCCCGGCAGGGCCATCAGCTCCGTCCGCGAAAGGCGCATCAGACAGGCCAGCCCGTCCCGTTTTCCGTAAGTGGCTATCAGGTTCCGGGCCGCGTCTACGGCCGAGAGGCTGCGGGTCCCGGTGCGGATCAGCACAGCCAGCAGTTCCGCGTCCGAAAGCGCCGCGGGGCCGTATTTCAGACACCGCTCGTAGGGCCGCTCGGAAAGCGGGAGCGATGTCATGGTCGTTGTTTTACGGTTTTTTTGGTTCAATTTTCCCTCCCAAGTCGCCCCAAACGAGCCCTAAGAGGAATTGATATTATATCACAGCGCGAGGCCTGCGTCCACCAGTTTTTG
>CADBQE010000138.1 GCA_902796695.1 uncultured Lachnospiraceae bacterium | reverse complement strand
GCCCCGTACGCAGAAAATCCCCTGGATAGCAGGATCCGTCAGGGCCCACATAAGATCGGCGGTGCACTCTTCCAGGGTGCGGGGAGATTTGCGGACGTACTGTCCTTCCACCGGGATATATCCCCAGTTCCGAAGCCCCCGGACAACACTGTCCGTCTCCGCCGGGGAGGGCAGCGTGGAGGGGGCGATTACGGCGATCCTGTCGCCTTCCCGCAGGAAATACGAAGCGGACGCCTCCGGGCACGTTTTTACGGACAGGACCCGGCAGGCAGTATCCGCACCTTCATCAAAAAATTCCTGTTCCGTTCCGGCCGATCCGGGCTGCTCGGAGGAAGCGATGGGTTCCGTGTCCTCCGTCATGGCAGCGGGGTCCGTTTCCGCGGCTGACGCGGTCGGTTCCGTTTCCTCAGCCGATGTGCCGGGTTTCGTTTCCGCAGGCGAAGCGGCAGACTCCCTTTCCGCAGTTGATGGTACAGTCTCACTCTCCGCAGTCGAAGGTACAGACTCCCTCTCCGCAGCAGACGGAACAGACTCCGTTTCCTCGGATGCTGCGGCCGGCACCGTCTCTGTCACCCCTGCGGTCTGCGCTGCCGTGGTTTGAGTCGCCGCGGCTCCGCTCCCCTCCTCCGTCAGTCCGCCGGATTCCGCACATGCGGAAAGCAGCAGGACCAGACAAAGCCCCGCTGCCAGAATTCGCATTTTCAGTTTTCCGTTACCGTCCTTCATTTACCTTTTCAGCTTTCCCGCCAGAACAAACCCCAGGAATACCACAATATCCACCGCGACGATCGTGGAGCCTACCGGAGTATCCGCCACAATGGCAGCCAGCATGCCCAGCACCGCGCAGACGACGGAGATGACGGCCGAGCAGATCGTCACGGACAGAAAGCTCTTATAGACGCGCATCGCGGACAGCGCGGGGAAAATCACCAGCGCGGAGATCAGAAGGGAACCGACCAGATTCATGGCCAGCACGATAATTACGGCGATGATCACGGCGATCAGCAGGTTGTAGCCGGGCGCATTCACGCCGGTCGCACGCGCGAAGTTCTCGTCGAACGTCACGGCAAAAATCTTGTTGTAAAAGAAGACGAACAGGCCCACGACAAGCAGGGAAAGCCCCACGCTGAGCCACACTTCCTCCGAAGTCAGGGTCAGGATCGAAAAGGCCCCGAACAGAGTGGAGCAGACGTCGCCGGAGAGGTTGCCGGACGTAGGGAACAGATTCATCAGCAGATAGCCGAGCGCCAGCGCGCCGACCGAGATCATGGCCACGGCGGCGTCCCCGCGGATCTTGGCGTTCTGGCCGGTCCTGAGCAACAGCACGGCGCAGATCACGGTGAGCAGCAGCACCAGCGGCATTTCATTCGTCATTTTCAGGACCGTGGCGATCGCCATGGCGCCGAATGCCACATGGGACAGACCGTCGCCGATAAAGGAAAACCGCTTCAGGACCAGCGTGACTCCGAACAGGGAGGAACACAGCGCCACCAGCGTCCCCACGATCAGCGCATACTGCACAAAAGGGAATTCCAGCGATGTAGTCAGTTTTTCCAGCAGTGCGCTCATTCCGTCACCTCCCGGGTCAGGCCGCTTAACGCCTCACTCTTTAAATAGTCTTCTTTCGTGCCGAAAAACACGCTGTGGCCGATGTGCAGAACCTTGCCCGCATACTGCAGCGCCGCGTTCAGGTCATGCGAGATCATAATGACGGTAATTCCGTCCTTGCGGTTTAATTCCTCGATCTGGCGGTACATTTCCGCCGTCACCTTCGGATCCAGCCCGGCTACGGGTTCATCCAGCAGCAGCATCCGCCCGGTCGCGCACAGAGCCCGCGCCAGTAGCACGCGCTGCTGCTGACCGCCGGAGAGTTCCCGGTAGCAGCGGTCCGCCAGCGCTTCCAGCCCCATGCGGCGGATATTCCGCTCGGCCAGTTCTTTTTCTTCCTTCCCATAGAACGGTTTCCGCCCCATGCGGCCCTGACAGCCGGAGCGGACGATCTCCCGCACGGAAGCCGGAAAGTCGCGCTGCACCGGCGTCTGCTGGGGCAGATAGCCGATCTCGGTCTGCTTTAAGCCGTCCCCGGTGCGGATGGATCCGGCCAGAGGCGGCGTCAGTCCCAGGATCGTTTTCATCAGGGTAGACTTGCCGGAGCCGTTCTCGCCCACTACACAAAGATAATCTCCCTCCTCCACGGTGAAGTTCAGATTCCGGACGATCGGGGTTCCTTCATAGCCCAGCGAGGCGTTTTCACAGATAAGCAATGACATGTTATTTCAGCGCCTCCTTCAGCACCGCGAGGTTTTCTTCCATGATTTTCAGATAGTCCGCGCCCTGCTCGATCCGTTTCCTTGTCACGGACTGCAGGGAATCCAGGGTCAGGACGGTCTGATTTTTGGAGACGGACGTTTCGATGATCGTGCGGGCCAGTTTGGGATCTCCGTTTTCGGTCTGCAGCACCGTTTTCAGGCCCAGTTCATCCAGCTTTCCGGCCAGGAAAATGACGGTGTCAAAGCTGGCCTCCGTGTCCGCGGAGCAGCCGGAAAAAGCAGCGTAGTAGTCCAGGCCCAGTTCCTCGGTCATATAGCGGAACGGGAAGCGGTCTCCGAACAGGAGCGTCCGGGTGGAGGCGGCGTCCGCCGCCGCTTCGTATTCCGCGCGCAGGGCATCCAGTTCCGCGGTATAGGCGGCGCTGTTTGTGTCAAAAGCCGCCGCTTTGTCCGGAGCCAGCTGTTTTAAGGCGTCCCGGATCGCTTCGGTGCACAGGTGGGCATTTTTCAGGGACAGCCAGATGTGTTCATCTTTCTCGCCCGCTTCATGTTCGTGGCCGGCTTCGTGCGACTCATCATGGCCGG
>CADBQE010000137.1 GCA_902796695.1 uncultured Lachnospiraceae bacterium | reverse complement strand
CTCCAATATCGTGCCGCCCATGCTGATCCTGATACTGTCCTGGAGCCTGGGCGGTGTGTGCCGCCAGCTGATCGGCACCGGCGAGTTTATTTCCGGCTTTGTGAGTAATTCGAATCTGCCGCTCGGCCTGCTGCCCTTTGTGATCTTCATTGTGGCGGCGCTCATGAGCTTTTCGATGGGAACCTCCTGGGGCACTTTCGGCATGCTGATCCCGATCGTGACCATGATCTGCGCCGCGGACGGCGCGGGCCATCTGTTGATCCCGGCGCTCGGCGCGACCCTGGCCGGCTCGGTTTACGGCGACCACTGCTCCCCGATCTCCGACACCACGATCCTGGCCTCGACCGGCGCTTCCTGTGAACATATCCGCCATGTGGAGACCCAGCTGCCCTACGCCACGTTTGTGGCAGTCATCTGCGCGGTCGGCTACCTGATCACCGGCTTCACCGGGACCCCCTGGATCGCCCTCGCAGTCGGCGCCGTGCTCCTCATCGCCTGCCTGCTGGTCCTGAACAAAGCGGATCTGAGGCGTTTTGAAAAGAAGGCGGAATAAGCAGTCCGCCCGAACAACAGAAAAAGAGCATGCGGCCTTATAGGGCTGCCCGGTGGACAAGTTTTGATTGGTGACGTTGCCTTTGAAAACCGAAGCCAGTTGGAGCAATTCCGGAAGAAAATGGGTGACGAATGGGATGATGATGGAATTTACTTCGTCGTGGACGAGCTGAAGAAGGTTTTTCCTGCACTCATGTTTGAACAAATATCCTACTGTGCCGGCATCATTTTACTGGTTCCATAAAATGAAAACTACGGAGGTTTGGATGGAGTATTCGAGAATAGCAGTTTCTCAGGCGGATGCATTGTGGGAATTGCAAAAGGCGTATAAAGCAGAAATTGAAGAGGATATGCCCACAGAACAGGATCTGAGTCGGTTGAAAGAGGCAATGAAAGAAAACCGGATCCTGTTTTACGGCGTCTGGGATGGAATGACGTTAACGGGTTGCTGCTCGGTCACGATCGGATTTTCCACCTTCAATTATGCTGCAAGCGGAGTATTTGAAGATTTTTATATTCGCCCGGAATATCGACATCAAGGCATTGCGAGAGAGCTTATAAAATTTGCCTGGAAAGATAGCGGCGCAGCGTCATTGACCGTTGGCTGCGCAGATTGTGATGTAGAGATGTATCAGTCGCTTGGGTTTACGGTTCGACTGGGCAATCTGCTCGCATTTGAATGATCGATTTGCAAAGAAGAATGATTACGAATTATCTGAAGGGACGATGATGATTACAGAAAACACTAAGGTAAGGACTCTGGTAGCCAAAGAAGGATATCCGGAAGAAAATATATCTTGATCCGACGGACGGGGCGACAAAACCTGTGTGTTTTTTATTGACAAACGCGGGAAGCATCCGCTATAATGCACCCGAACTGAATTCTTTAAGCCGATTCAGAGAAGTCGGCAAGATGAATATAGGATGACCGGAGCGGAGGCTCCGGGTCTGTGTGCAGTCTTGTCCGGCTCGGACAGGACTTTTTTTATGAAACAGAACAGGAGGAGCAGGCAGTATGGCAAAGCGGACAGACATCAGGAAGGTGCTGATCATCGGATCGGGCCCCATTGTGATCGGGCAGGCGGCGGAGTTTGACTATGCGGGGACACAGGCGTGCCTGGCACTGAAGGAAGAGGGGTATGAGGTCATCCTCTGCAACTCCAATCCGGCGACGATCATGACCGATACCTCCATTGCGGATAAGGTCTATATGGAGCCGCTGACGCTCGAATACATCGCGAAGATCCTGCGGTATGAAAGGCCGGATGCGATCGTTCCGGGCATCGGCGGGCAGACCGGCCTGAATCTGGCCATGCAGCTGGACCGCAAGGGCGTGCTGCAGGAATGCGGCGTTAAGCTGCTGGGAACTCCGGCGGAAAGCATTGAACGCGCGGAGGACCGCGAACTGTTCAAGGAAATGTGCCTGAAGCTCGGTGAGCCTGTGATCCCCTCCGAGATCACCTATAACTTGGAAGAAGCCCGCGCGGCTGCTGCCCGCATCGGCTATCCGGTCGTACTGCGGCCGGCGTTCACGCTGGGCGGATCCGGCGGGGGGTTTGCGGACAATGAGCGGGAACTGGAAGAGATCTGCACCAACGGCTTCCGCCTTTCCCCGGTGCACCAGGTGCTGGTGGAAAAGAGCGTGAAGGGCTATAAGGAGATCGAATTCGAAGTTATGCGCGACGGCTCCGACCGGGCCATCACCATCTGCGGCATGGAAAACGTGGATCCGGTCGGCGTGCATACGGGGGATTCCGTTGTGGTGGCGCCGATCCTGTCCTTAAATGATCACGACCTGAAAATGCTGAACGACAGCGCGCTCCGCATTATCCGCGAGCTGAAGATCGAAGGCGGCTGCAACGTGCAGTTCGCGTTAAATCCCACGTCTTCCGAATACTTCCTGATCGAAGTCAATCCCCGGGTCTCCCGCTCCTCGGCGCTGGCCAGCAAGGCCAGCGGCTATCCGATCGCCCGCGTGACGGCCAAGATCGCGCTG
>CADBQE010000136.1 GCA_902796695.1 uncultured Lachnospiraceae bacterium | reverse complement strand
TGACGTATGGGTTGCTGACATATGGTCCGCTGACGTATAGGTCGCTGACGTATGGGTTGCTGACGTATGGTCCGCTGACGTATGGGTTGCTGACATATGGGCCGCTGTCGTAGGGGCCGCTGTGTCAGCGGCCCGTGCAGCAACGACCTAAACAACAGCGGCCGTGGCTACGGGGCATTTTTGACTCAGGGACTTCCGGCGGGTTTTCGGAACATGAATTTCCGCGCTGCGCCTATGGCCAGTTTATAAGGCAGGGGACGGAGGGCTTTGTCCGCTTCCTTCACCTTTTCCCGCAGCTGATTTTTCTCCAGGATTTCCCCCAGCGCAGCCTCGCTGCCAATCTTTCCGGCATTGCCCGGGTTCTGCCACCATTCTGCCTGTTCGCCGGGAATATGTCAACCGGTTTCGGCAGCCGCCCGCTTCACGGAATCATATCGGCGGACGGCTGCCTGTGCGCGACGCCGGGGCCGGAAGTGTTTAACGCTTACATCTTATACTCGGAAGCGTTGATCACCTGGGCATCCTTCAGTTTTCCGAAGAAGCCGCCCAGCATATCGCCGAACGTTCCGTCCCCGCCGTCTTCCGGCTCCTGTCCGGAGATCCGGATCATGGCCACGTCCTCGGCAATCAAATTCACCGCTTCTTCCTGCCCCTTCGAGCAGACAACAACCGCGCAGTCCGAGATCTTCAGCTTCTCCATGATGTCCTCCGGGCTCAGCTCCTCGGACAGCGTGACCTTGGCGCAGTCCTCGATCCGTACGCCGTGCGGATACTTCTTCAGCACCGCGGCCCCGACTTTCAGCATGGGACGATCCGAAAGCAGGCCCTGCTCCGGATCGATCACCTTCAGCGTATCGTAAACGCTTTCGATCTCCTCAAAGGCTTCCTCCAGTTCTTTCGTGATGCGGACAGTTCCGTCCGTGTACAGATACTCCAGAGAGGAGAGCGCTTCCGCATCGAAAACCGCAACATCTCCGGTGACGAGAAGCTTTGAACCGTATTTTTGGATGGTCTTCGGCTTCAGCTCCAGGTCTCCGTCAATGAGTGCCGTACCGTCCGGGACACGCACGATTTCCGCTTCTTCGTCAAACTGAGAGATCAGCCTGTCCAAGAGACTTTCCGCGACGATGATTCTGCGCGCCGCAAACCTCAGCCCCTTCTGAATCAGGGCTTCCATATCGATCCCGGTATCCAGAAAGAAAAGATTTCCGGGGGAGTAGTAAAGCGTTTTCGTCGCTCTCTTTAAAAACAGGCCGTCGATCTCGGTGTCCGCTTTCAGGATGCCCGCGCCGTCCGGATAGTATACGGTCTTTCCTTTTACCTCAAGGTTTGCAAAGCAGCCTTCCATGCTTTTCGGCATCTGGACCTTTCCGTTGACAACGATCCGGTAATAGCTCTTTACCGCTTCCGCACTTCCGTCCGCAATCAGAAGCTTTCCGTTGACCACCAGGAACACACCCGTTCCGTCCGCCCCCGGTCCGATCTCGGCTTTTCCGCTGATGGTCTTTACGGCAATATCCTGCCCCTCCGGGATCTCCAGCACACCGGCCGCATTCATCGTGACGGGGTATCTGTTCAGCAGTTCCCGGGAACGCTTCCCGACGATCACGACGGATGCGTTGATCGTGATATGATCGAAACCCGCGAGGCTTTCTTCCGTGACTTCCCGGGCATCGCAGACCGCTGCGTTGATGATTTTGTTCTTCATGATTTCCGTCCTCCGCATTATTTCAGTTTTTCTCTCAGAATTTTCCGGGCGCGGCTTAAGGCCGCCCGGACCCCTGACGGGGAAAGCCCGTATTCTTCCGCCAGTTCCTTTGAATTGTACCCTTCAAAGTAGCGCTTGAGAAAGAGCTGCGACAGATCCGGCGGCAGGGTGGAAAGAATCATGGCTGTTTCCGCTTCCGAGAACCCGCCGTCCGTTTCCTCCTCGAACGGCATCCGGATGTTCCGCTCGATTGTCTGCCTTCGGCAGGCGTCATAGAACAGGTTCCTTGCCACTTTATACAGCCAGGCCCGCCGTTCCTTCTCCCCCAGCTCTTCCAGAAGATCCTGACTGGAAAGTGCCTTCATGAAGGTCTCCTGCAGCAGATCCTCGGCATCACTGACATTTCCGCATATCCTGCAGCAGTATTTCAGCAGCTCTGTCCGATATACGGTATACAGTTCCGCAATCATGGCACCCTCCTTTCCTTCGGCTTTCACTCTTATAACGTTTGAGAACAGGAAAGTGTTTTCGTTTTTTTACTCTTCCCGGAACCGGGCTGCCTCAATGCTTTCCAGCCCTTTCTCCGTCAGCCGGTACACTTTGCCGCAGACCTCGGAGATGTATTTCCGGTCATGGGAGACGCTGATGACGGCGCCCGGAAACTGCTTCAGAATGGCCCGGACTTCCGGCCCCGAAAGCGGAGAGAAGTTCCGGGTCGGCTCGTCCAGGATCAGGACGTCCGCTTCCGACAGACTTATTTTGAGGAGCAGCAGCTTCGCTTTCTGCCCGCCGGAAAGCTCCCGGATCGGATGAAACATTTCGTCCGCGGTATATTTCATGGAGCCCAGATAGGTGCGCACCGCCGTCACCTCGTCTTTCCGCCCGGAAGGCGCCAGATAGTCCACCGGAGTCCGGTCAAACGGCAGCGTCTCCTCATAATTCTGGGGCATGTAGCAGGCGCGCAGGTCCTGGCGGGTCAGAAGCTCCGCGGCGATCTTCCGGATCAGGGTCGTCTTCCCCGAGCCGTTGTCGCCGATGATACAGATCTTCTCCGGCCCCCTCACCTTCAGTGCGATATGCTCCGCCAGGACCCGGCCGTCCGGAGCCGTTAACGCGGGCAGATCGTATTCGATGACCGTTTTCCCCGCAGGCATCGGTCTCTGGCGTTCAAAGCGTATCGTGATGGGGGATTCCTTTTCCGGAACTTCGGTCATTTCCTCATGTTCTCTTTCGTACCGCTTCTCCAGGGATTTGACCGCCTTCATCTTTTTCTTCAGAAGCCTTCCGCTGTGGGGATCCTGCCGGGAGATGCTCCGGAGGTCGGATTCCACCGTCTGTTCGATGCGGCGGAACCGCTCCAGGGCTTTTTTCTCTTCCCGGCGCTCGCTGCAGGCTTCCTGCCGCTGTTTCTCAAACGCCCGCGTCCGCTCATCCATAAAGAGCCGGAACGGCATATTGGCAGCGGTCACCCGGGGGACCGATTTCCGCCGCAGCTGTTCGATCAGGACCACCCGGTTTGCGGTCCGCTCGATCAGGGTCTCGTCATGGGAAATGAAAAGGACGCTGCCGGGGAAGCGGCTGATCATGTTTTCCAGCCACCGAAGCGTGGAAAGATCGATATCGTTGGACGGCTCGTCCAGCAGCAGGATGTCCGGATGGGAGAGCAGCAGCCCCGCCATCTGGACTTTGATCCGTTCTCCGCCGGACAACGACCGCATTTCCCGCTCGGAGCATAGCAGAGCGCCCGGAAGGCCGACCTCGGCCGCCGCTTTTTCCGTTTCGAAAGAATCCGCCTCCCGAAAGCCCGGCAGCCCGGAGAAATATTCGGAAACCGTTTTCCGCTTATCCTCCTTCGGAAGCTCCTGCGGCAGATACCCGAGCAGTTCGCCCTGCAGGGTCCGGATCCCGTCCGCTTCCGCATAGGACTCCACCAGACCGGGGTCATAGATCCATTTCAGCAGCGTCGACTTCCCGTTTCCTTCTTCCCCGATCAGAACAGCCCGGTCGCCCCGGTTTAATACGAAGTCGAAATCCCGTATAATCGTTCTTAAATCTTTTCTGTGCGTTATCGTAAGTGATCTGATCTGCAACATAAAAACACCTCTTTCTGACAGGCGCAGACCGGAGAGAGTCTGTCAGAGCGAGGCGGCCTTTTTCAGTCCGTACAGAACAGAAGAAGAGAGCAGCCGGAACATAACGTTCCGCGCCTCCTTCTTCGGGATCCGCTCGAAAAACAGACGATCTTTCTTCAGTCTACGCAAACCGATCAAGGGCACACCGCGCCCTTACACCATTCATCGTTTACATATGCTGAATCCGATCATCTGTTGATCATTGCGTCACCGTCACATGAAAGTCATGTGCCTTTCAAGAGGATTGCATACAGTATATCACAGCAGACGGATTTTTTCAACGGGAAAGCCGGAATCATCGGAGCGCCGTCAGCCTGCTCTTCAGCAGCGGAATCGCTTCTTCCGTCCACCATTGGTTATCGACACCGCCGGAACTCATTTCTCCGTGAGCAAACTGCTTGATGACGGCAAAATCCATATCGTTGATCTGCCTGCATAGGCCGTACCGGTAATAGAATACGCGTTGTTAAATTTCATAGCTCTTTCTTCAGAATAATCTTTTCTTCTGTTCTATATTTCTCACAAAAAC
>CADBQE010000135.1 GCA_902796695.1 uncultured Lachnospiraceae bacterium | reverse complement strand
TGTCTGACCGCTCACGAGATCGGGCTCGTTCAGGCTCTGAAAGCGGGGAATTACGATTTTATCGACTACGGAGAGGAAGATCCGCGCGAAACCGAACTCAAGGCCTACAGCGCCGATATCTATCTTTCAAGCGCCAATGCCATGTCGGAGGACGGTGTGCTGGTGAATATCGACGGAAACTCGAACCGGGTCTCCGCCATCGCCTACGGCCCTAAAAAACTGATCGTCCTCTGTTCCCTGAACAAGGTCTGTCCGGACACGGATTCCGCCATGAAGCGGGCCCGGAATGTCGCGGCCCCGCTCAACGCCCTGCGTTTTCAGGGCGTCCGTTCCGTTCCCTGTCAGAAGACCGGATCCTGTCTGAACTGCCGGACTCCGGATACGCTCTGCTGCCAGATCCTGATCACGCGGTATTCCCGCCGCCGGGACCGCATCCATGTGATCCTGATCGATGAAGAACTGGGATTCTGAGGCGGCATCTGTCGCTTTTTCCGCCAAAATCCGTGATTATCACGCTGTTCTTCGTGCTATAATGCTTTTTTAGAAATCACTCAACAGGAGCCTGCTATGGAAAGTCAGATCTATCGAGACCAAAGAAACCGGGTACTGGCCGAATCCGTCATGAAAGGCCTTGCCGCCCGGAATATGACCGGTTATTATGCCGCCACGAAAGAAGAAGCCCTCGCCGCCGCGCTCAGTCTGATCCCGGAGGAGTCCACCGTTTCCATGGGCGGCTGCATGAGCGCCTGGGAGATCGGGCTGGTGGATGCCTTGAAACAGGGGAACTATCACTTTCTCGACCGGAACGAAATGGACCGGCGTCAGCACCTGCTGATGACCTATGACGCGGATTTCTTCCTGACCAGCGCCAATGCCATGACGAAAGACGGGATGCTTGTCAATATCGACGGCAATGCGAGCCGCGTATCCGCCATTGCCAACGGTCCCCGGAAAGTGATCGTCATCTGCTCCCTGAACAAAGTCTGCGCGGATCTGGATTCCGCCATGAAGCGGGCCCGGAACGTGGCGGCCACCATCAACAACCAGCGCTTCGACACCGATACGCCCTGCCATAAAACCGGCTCCTGCATGGACTGCCTCACGCCCGGCAATATCTGCTGCCAGATCATGATCACGCGCTGTTCCTTCCACCCGGGCCGGATTCATGTGATCCTGGTGGGGGAGGATCTGGGGTTCTGAACCCGCAGACAGTCTGCGCATCACAAAAAGGGGCGGGATTTCCCGCCCCTTTGCCGTTCAACTTTTATTCCCCGGCGATGCTCAGTCCGCTCACCAGCACGGAAGGCGAACCGAAGCTGGTCCTGCCGAAGCTTTCCATCTCCGCATTGTCCGCCACGGCCTCCACGTGGCGCAGCAGTTCAAAGAAGTTGCCGGCTACCGTGAAGTCCTTCACGGGGTACGTCTTCTTCCCGTTCTCGATCATAAAGCCGAGGCTCTGCAGGGAAAAATCGCCGGAAATCGCATCGGCGCCGGCGTGGGTGCCGTTCAGCGTGTCGATATAGACGCCGTTTCCGGCTTTCGCGAGCAGCTCTTCCTCGGTTATTTCACCGGGAGCCAGCACGAAACTGAAGGGACTGATCTGCACGGAGCCCGCGTAGCCGCTCTTGGAGGCATTGCCGGTGGACGGAACGCCGGCCACTTTCGCGGTCTTCAGATTATGCAGCAGGGTCGTCAGCGTGCCGTTTTCGATGACGTTCTTGCGGTGCGTGGGCGTGCCTTCCGCGTCGAAGGGCATCGGCATCAGGCTGTCCTTATGGAAAGGATCGTCCACCAGCGTCACGCAGTCGGAAGCGATCTTCGTACCTTCCCGGCCGGCCAGGCTTGAAAGACCTTTCTGGGCCGCCTCCGCGGAAAAGGCGGGGCTGAACGTCATGAGCAGCGCGGACATCGCATCCGGTGCGAAGACGACCGGATAGCTGCCGGTGGGAGCCGGTCTGCCGCCCAGCTTGGCCAGTGCCGCTTTCACAGCCTTTTCGGCCAGTTCTTCCTGCTTCCATTCGCAGACGGGACCGGCCTTCAGCTTATACTCGTCATTCATCTCTTCACCGTCCTTCACCACCGCCGCGATATAGCAGAGTGCAGCCTGATTCTCCGCGGAAAGGTCCAGTCCCCGGGAGTTGAAGATAGCAACAGTTTCCTTCATGCGCATCACGACCGTGGAAGTTCCGTCCGTTACGCGGGGGTCCGCGGCATATGCGAGCTCCTGGCCGTGAAGTGCGGCCCGGATCATCTCGTCGGTCTCCGGCAGCGGATAATCTTTCTTTTCAAAAGCCTCGTACTCTCCGCCGGCTTCGCCCAGGAACTGTTCCTCCGCGCTTTCGAGCACCGCCGCATTCTCCCGCGCCCGCGCCACAACGGCTTCCGCCTCCTCTTCGCTTAAGTCCTCGGTGGAGGCATAGCCCATCTGGCCGTTCACCAGTGCCCGGAAGCATACGCCGCCCTCGGCCGAGGAGGAAAACTTGTTGATCTCCTGCCGGAACGTATCGATTTCCGTGCTTTCCGAAGCGCTGTAGTACAACTCATAATCGGTCAGGCCCGCCTTTTCCGCAGCCTGCACCACCAGTTTTTTAAACTCTTCGTATCTCATGTCCGCCTCCTTACCTTCCGCCGACCGTGATGGACGAGACCCGGATCATGGGCTGGCCCACATCCGTGGGGATAGAGCCGGAGCTGGATCCGCACATACCCTGGGCCCGGCGCAGATTCCGTCCCACCATGTCGATCTTCATCAGGATCTCGGAGCCGGTGCCCACCAGAGACGCGCCCCGGACCGGCTCGCAGATCTTTCCGTTCCGGATCATATAGCCTTCCTTGACCGCGAAATTGAAGCCGCCGGTAGCGGGATTCACGGATCCGCCGCCCATGTCCTTCGCGTACAGGCCGTATTCCACGGACGAAATGATGTCCTCATTTTCGTCTTCCCCGGCCAGGATGAAGGTGTTGGTCATGCGCGACGTAGTCACAAACGAATAATTCTGACGGCGGGCGTTGCCGGTAGGAGCCATGCCCATGCGGCGGCCGCCGAATTTGTCGATCATATAGCCTTTCAGGATGCCGTTTTCGATCAGCACGTTCCGCTGCGACGGCGTTCCTTCGTCATCGAAATTAATGGATCCCCAGGCGTTCGGAATGGTTCCGTCATCTACGGCACTGACCTTTTCGCCCGCGATCTGCTGCCCCAGCTTGCCAGCAAACTGGCTGATGCCGTAGGCCACGGCGCTGGCTTCCAGCGAATGGCCGCAGGCTTCATGGAAAATCACGCCGCCGAAGCCGTTGTCGATGACGACGGGCATAACGCCCGCCGGACAGTATCCCGCCCCGGCCATGACCAGCGCCTGACGGGCCGCTTCCCGGCCTGTGTCCTCGGGATTGACGTCTTCTTCGAAAAACTCCAGCCCTTTCCGGGCCCCCGGGCCGGCCGAACCGGTCTGCGTTCCCTGCCCTTTGTCCGCTACGGCCGTTACGTACAGCCGGGTGCGGATCTGGCGGTCTTCCGCGTAAATGCCGTCCGAATTGGCCACCAGGATGTTATGATCCACATCCAGCAGGCTGGCATCCACCTGGACGATGGCATCGTCCGCTTTCCGCGCGGCGAAATAAGCACTCTTTAATATTTCGGCCTTGCGTGCAAGGCTTTCGCTTCCCGGCACCAGCTTCACGGGATGGATATCCCCGAAGCGGCGCTCCTTCAGGACAATGGATATTTCCGCCTTTCCTTCCCCCAGCGCCTGCGCGGCCTGCAAGGCGCAGCGGATCAGTCCCTGCTCGGAGGTGTCCACCGTGGAAGCCGCTACGCTGCGCAGCCCTTTAAAGACCCGGATGCCTGCGCCGGCCACGACATTGTCCCCCACTGTCTGGACACGGTCGTCCAGCATGTTGACGGAGCGGTTAAACGTTTTTTCCGCGAACAGTTCCGCGTAGTCCGCTCCGGTGGAGGCGGCTGCCGCAAGAACACGTTCGCACAGTTTTCTGGATATCATACCTGTCTCCTCTCCTAAGATTCCGATGAAAAGATTATAGCATATCGGATGCCGTTTCGAGAAACACTTTTTCTTTCCCGCAAAGGCATTGCTTTCCTCTTCCCGGATATGCTATATTTACAGCGCATCCTACATCATCTGTATGCGGAGGAAACTGTATGAAACAGGTCAGAGCCGCTTTTTTCAGTCCCACGGGGACGACGAGACGGCTTGTTCTGGCACTGGCCGGCACCTTGAGCGAAGAACTGGATCTTACGCTGGCGCAGGCTGATTTTACCGTACCCATCCGGCGTCAGGAGCCCCTTGTCTTTGGGGAAGACGAAGTGGCCGTGATCGGCCTGCCGGTCTATGCAGGCCGGCTTCCCAATCTCCTGCTCCCCTACGTAAAGACTCTGCGGGGCCATGATACGCCCGCCGTGTTTCTGACGGCGTTCGGCAACCGGAATTACGATGACGCGCTGCTGGAGCTCGGTCTTTTGCTGCAGGAGCAGGGTTTTAAGCTCGCCGCGGCCGGCGCTTTCGTCGGGGAACACGCTTTTTCACGGGAGCTCGGCGCGGGACGCCCGGACCGCCGGGATATCCGCAAAGTCCGTGAGTTCGCCCGCGGCGCCGCGGAAAATATCAAAGCCGGCACGTTCCGGACCGTCTGGGAACTGCTCAAAGAAGAAGAACGGCCGCTCCGGCCTTATTACACGCCGCGCGACCGTCAGGGAACCCCCATCAATATCCT
>CADBQE010000134.1 GCA_902796695.1 uncultured Lachnospiraceae bacterium | reverse complement strand
GGAATGGGGCGTTCCGTGCCACGACGACCGGGCGCTGTATGAGCTGTTTATCCTGGAATCCTTCCAGGCCGGCCTCAGCTGGGAGATCGTGCTGAATAAGCGGGAGAATTTCCGCGCCGCCTATGACAGCTTTGACTGGGAGAAGGTCTGCGCATACGGGCCGGAAAAGGCGGAGGCGCTGCTGCAGGACAAGGGGATCATCCGCAACCGGCTGAAGATTCGGGCAAGTATCCGCAACAGCCGGGTGTTCCGGAAGATCCGGGAAGAATTCGGCAGTTTTGACGCGTACCTGATGCGGTTCACCGGCGGGCGGGTCATTTACGAGAACGATCCGGCCGTCACGGCGAGCCCGCTGTCGGATGCCATTTCCCGGGATCTGGCCAGGCGGGGGATGTCTTTTGTGGGCTCCACCATTATTTATTCGTTCCTGCAGGCGATCGGCGTGATCAACGCGCACGAGGAAGGCTGCTTCCGGTACGTGAGCCCGGAGGAGAGAGAGGAAAACGGCACCGATGGCATTTGAGTTTACGGTCAGAAGCAAAGAGGACCTGATCCGGGCCGTGCGGGAATTCGGATTTGTTCCGCTGTTCGCGGGGGCGGTTCCGGGGTTTTCCGTAGAGGAGCATGCGGTTCCGGAGGTCTGGTATCAGGAAGGAAGCAGCGACTGGAAGGTCTGGGAGTGGAAAGGCCCGGTCATCCGCGAAAGCGGCTGCGCCTACGGGCGGTTTTTTGAGCGGAAAGCGTGCTTTATCAGCCGGGAATGGTTTTACGATTTTGCCAATTACCGGCGGGACGGCTATGATTTTGACGCAAGGTGGGACGACGGCCTGGCTTTCCGGGGCGACAAGGACCTGTATGACCTGGTGGAGGCGCATGCGCCGATCGTGTCGAAGGCACTGAAAAATCTGGGAAATTACGGGAAGAGCGGCCGGAAAGGGTTCGATACGAGCATGACCCGGCTGCAGGCTCAGGGCTATGTCCTGATCAGCGATTTTGTGTATGAGCGGAGCCGGACCGGGCAGGAATACGGCTGGGGCATCGCGCAGTATTCCACGCCGGAACTGTATTTCGGGGAAGGCTGGCGCGAGCAGGCTTACCGCCGCCGGCCGGAGGAGTCCTATGAGAGGCTTCTGGCACATCTGCGGCAGCTGCTGCCGCAGGCGGGTGAAACGGCCCTGCGGAAACTGCTGAAATAAGCGGCGGGCGGGGCGATAAAGCAAAGAAGGAGACGCAGACAATGTCACGGCCTCATGCGGAGACGGACAGCTATACGCTGGCGGATGGCGTTCTGTTCATCCGTGATTTCCGAAAACGGCTGGATTACTTTGAAAACGAAGGATTTGACGGGATCCGCAAGGTGATCTTCGCGGATGATATTCGGGTGATCCCGCGCGGCGCCGTCCAGCTCTTCCGGGATCTGGAAGAGATTGTATGGCCGAAAAAAATAAGGGCGGTCGAGACGGGGGCCTTTCTGGACTGCACGTCCCTGCGCGAGCTGGATCTGCCCGAGGGCCTGAAAGAGATCGGCGAATATGCTTTTCAGAATGCGGAGCAGGTGAAGACCGTGAGCATTCCGCGCTCGGTCCGGGAGATCGGCGCCGGCGCGTTTTATTTCGGGGATGCGTCGCATCTGGTATCGGTCCGGGTGCATCCGGACAACGAGTTTTACCGTGACGAGGACGGCGTGCTGTTCACGAAGGATTTGACGGCGCTGGTCAAATATCCTTCCGCGCGGCGCCGGGCTTCCTATGCCGTGCCGGAGACGGTGACCCGCATCTGCGGCGACGCGTTCGCCCACAGCCATTATCTGCATCATATCGCGCTGCCGGCGGGGCTTAAGGTGCTGGAGTCCTCCGCGTTCAGCTTCTGCACGCAATTGGAGGAGCTGGTGCTGCCGGAGTCCGTGGAGGGGATCCCTTCGTATGCGTTTTTCTGCTGCAAAAATCTGCGGTCGCTGACGCTGCCGCGCCGGGCGGAATATCTGGGCTATGAATCGATCTGCAACTGCGACAGCCTGACGAAAGTTGCGCTCCCGGACGGCATTTCCTGCATTGATTATGCGGCCGTGGGCGGCAACAGGCGACTGCGCGAGCTGGTCATCCCCGAGGGGGTGCGGGAACTGAACAACAGCGCGTTTATCGACGATACGGCGCTGGAGCGGATCGTGCTCCCCTCCACCCTTGAGCAGATCTGGGACCACGCGTTTGAGCGCTGCCGGAAGCTGAAGGAGATCGTGATTCCGGAAAAGGTGGACTATATAGATGACGAGGCTTTTCTGGGCTGCACCGGCTTAAGGCGGGTGATTCTGAAGACCCCGAAGATTCGGGACGGCGGTTTTCTGCCGGAGGGGATCCGGGAGCGGGTGGAGATCGTGGCCGGCTGAGATCGCGCCTGGCGGCTGAAATCGCGGCCGGCGGCTGACATTCTCGGAACAGAAAAAGAGCGGGGGTTTTGTCCCCCGCTCTTTTGTGCCCCGGATCATCCTTCGATGGCAATGACCTTTTTCTCGGGAACCTGCGGCTTTGTTTCCTTCTTCGGGATCTGCAGGCTCAGCACGCCGTGCTCCAGTCTGGCTTTGATGTCCTCTTCGGTGATCTCTTCGCCCACATAGAAGCTGCGGCTCATGGTGCCCGCATAGCGCTCCTGACGGATGAGTCTGCCGGACTTCTTGTCCTTCTGGTCTTTGTCAAGGCCTTTGGCGGCCGTAATGGTCAGGTAACCATCCTGCAGCGTCAGCTCCACTTCGTCTTTGTGGAAGCCGGGCAGTTCGATGTCGACTTCGTAGCCGTCCTCATGCTCCCGGACGTCGGTCTTCATCATCTTAGCGGCGTTGTGACCGTACAGCGGCTTTTCCATACGGGCCAGCTCCCGGTCCATGTCGTCCATCCAACGATCCATCAGATCCTCACCAAAAATACTAGGCATGTACAACATAATTCATTCCTCCTTTTATTTTCGGTCCTGGATGCTGTTCAGGGCTTTTGTTGTAATGTGCGGTGCAGGGCGTTGGTCGGTTCCCGGAACCCCGTTCCGGTCCCCTTTCCGCCTTGCGAGACCGTTATAGCACGATTGTTAGCACTCGTCAAGAGGGAGTGCTAATAAAAATTGTGAACTTTTTGTTAACGATGCGGGGGAAGGTGTGGTATGATAAAAGGAAAGAAGCGTGGCACTGCGAGCGGGAAAGGTCGGGGCTGAGAGGCCCTGTGCGGAAGCAGACGAAGAAACGAGGAGTCTATGAAGAAGAAAACCGTACATATCCGGGTATCGGGACACCGCATGAAACTGATTATTCTGTCCCCGGAGACGAGCGCGGGGCCGGTGCCGGGGATCCTCTGGATCCACGGCGGCGGATATATGCTGGGCATGGCGTCCATGGTGCATGGGTCGTGCGGGAAGGACCTGGCGGAGAAGCACGGCGCGGTCGTGGTGTCACCGGGGTACCGGCTGGCCTGGCAGGCGCCGTATCCCGCGGCGGTAAAGGAATGTTACGCGGCGCTCGAATACCTCTGGCGCCATGCGGAGGAACTGGGTGTGGACCGCGGCCGGATCCTGGTGGGCGGAGAGAGCGCGGGCGGAGGCCTGGCCGCAGCGGTCTGTCTGGCCGCCCGGGACCGGGGGCGCATCCGCGTCGCCATGCAGATGCCTCTCTACCCCATGCTGGACTGCGAGGATACGAACTCCTCCCGGGACAATCACGGCCGCGTCTGGAACACCCGCCGCAACCACTGGGGCTGGCGCCATTATCTGGGCCGCCTGAACGGAAGCGGGAAGATTCCGCCCTACGCATCGCCGGCCCGCGAAACGAATTACGCGGGGCTCCCGCCCTGCTACACCTACGTCTGCGACGGCGAACCGTTTTACCGGGAAACGCTGACCTATATCCAGAACCTCCGGGAAGCGGGCGTGCCCGCGCGGGCGGACGTTTTCCCCGGCAATGTGCACGCGTTCGACAAGTTCTGCTTCTGGAAGGATTCCGCGCGGGAAGCGAAGGCGAAAAGGGCGGAGGCGTTTGAACGGATCGTGATCCGGGGAGAGGAAGGTCTGTAACGGGGCCGCAATAGGGCCGCAACAGGGCTGCAAAGGGGCGGACAACACCGCCGGATGAGAAGAACGAGTGCGGAGGAAAAAAACGATATGACGCAGAAGGAACGGATGGCGGCCGGCCTGATCTACGATCCCATGGATCCGGAGATCCTGGCGGAGCAGATCCCGTGTCTGGAAAAACTGCAGGAATTCAACCGGCTGGGCCCGGGCGATTTTGAAAAAAAGCAGGCATTCATGCGGGAAAACTTCGCGGAATGCGGAGAGAACTGCTGGTTTGAACTACCCTTTAAGGCCAACTGGGGCGGACGCCACGTGCATCTGGGCTCCGGCGTCTATGCCAATTTCAATCTGACGCTGGTGGACGACGGGGCGATCTATATCGGGGATCACGTGCTGATCGGCCCCAATGTGACCATCATTACGGCCGGCCATCCGATCGAACCGTCGCTGCGGGCGCGCGGCCTGCAGTACAACCGGGACGTGCGGATCGAAAACAATGCCTGGCTCGGGGCCTGCGTCACCGTTCTGCCCGGCGTGCGGATCGGGGAAAATGCCGTGATCGGCGCGGGCAGCGTCGTGACGCGGGACATCCCCGCAAACGTCGTGGCGGTGGGCAACCCCTGTCGCGTCCTTCGGCCGGTCGGAGAGCGCGACCGGGAGTTTTTCTTCCGGGAAGAGAGGATAGACTGGGAGAATTTATAAGTAGCGGGATCATCTGCTTCTATTATCGCCCGCAGACTGAAAAACGGACCCGGGGCAAAGCGCCGCGGGTCCGCAAGGGAGGTTTAGCGACGGGGAATTATTTCTGGGAGTAGCCGCCGTCTACATCCAGGTTGGCGCCTGACACGTAAGCCGGGGAATTGACCTGGACTTTCTCCGCGATGGCGGAAGCGATATTGACGATGCTGCCGGGCTTCTTCTGCGCCATCATCCGGCGGATCTCATATAGGAGGATTGCCATGAAAACCATTCATGTTGCCGCAGCCGTGATCTGCCGCGAGGGCCGCGTTTTTGCCACGCAGCGCGGGTACGGGCCGTGGAAGGATTACTGGGAGTTTCCGGGCGGGAAGATCGAGCCCGGGGAGTCGGCGGAGGAAGCGCTGCGGCGGGAGATCCGGGAGGAGCTGGATACGGAGATCCGGGTCGGGGAGCGGATCGCGGCGGTGGAATACGATTATCCGGAGTTCCATCTGAGCATGGAGTGCTTTCTGGCGGAGGTCGTGGAAGGCGGCCTGGTGCTGCTGGAGCATGAGGCGGCCCGGTGGCTCGGCCGGGAGGAGCTGCATGCGGTGAACTGGCTGCCGGCGGATCTGGAAGTGGTCCGGGCGCTGGAAAACAGCGCCGGAGAGGCGGAAAAAGTGAGTATAGAGATTCAGAAGATCAGTATTACGGACGTGGATGCGGATGCGGTGGTCAATGCCGCCAATGAGGACCTCGTGGCCGGCGGCGGTGTGTGCGGGGCGATTTTCGCGGCTGCGGGGCATGAGGCGCTGCGGGCGGCGTGCCGCAGGATCGGGCACTGTGATACGGGCTCGGCGGTGATCACGCCGGGGTTCGGACTGAAGGCGAAATATATTATTCGCGCGGTGGGGCCCGTCTGGCAGGACGGGAAGCACGGT
>CADBQE010000133.1 GCA_902796695.1 uncultured Lachnospiraceae bacterium | reverse complement strand
GCCAGCGTCTCGTAATCCACGGGCAGTTCGGGCGTTCCGCGCATGATCTTGCCGAATTTGGTATATTTCGTGCCGTCCTGCATCTCCATCTCCACGATGGCGACGCGGGTCGGCAGATAGCTTTCCACTTCCGGATCCGCCGTGACGCTCACCCGGCGGGCCAGGTCGATGATCTCCGGATCATGTAAGGCGGGGCCGGCCAGAAGCGGCAGCGAAACGTCGCCGTATTTGCAGGCCAGCGCGCAGGCCGTCGGCATGCTGAAGCGGGCCTGGCTGGAATTCTCCGGATTCACGATATGGCCGGACAGGTCCATCGCGATGCTGCTGACGCGGCACAGGATAGAGCGGATCTGACGGTAGTCCACGTCGTGTTCGTCCATGATGGAGAAAATGTTCTCCACGGGCTGATGCATATGGCGGCAGGTCGGATACAGCTTGGTATAGGTGTCCGTGATCAGGAAGGCTTTTCCCAGGTCCTTCACCACGGCCTGCAGGTCCACGTTCTTCGCCATTGCGAAGAAGAAGCCGCTCTTGCCGTCCAGAATGGTCTCGCCGCCTTTTAAGCCGCGCTTTGCCAGCAGGGCGGACAGCACGCCGGCCAGGGCGGCGTGGCCGGGGACCAGGCCTTTGGTGGTCTGGCCGGAATTCACGATCTCCATCAGGCCCGCGCTCTGCTGGCCGGCCATGCCCAGGGCACGGCTCATCTGGACCGCATCCAGCCCCAGCAGCTTGCCCGCCGCGGCCGCGGCGCCGTACACGCCGCAGTTTCCGCTCGGGTGGAAGCCCATTTTGAGATGATGCGGCGTAATATTGGCGGCCAGCCGGTAAACGATGTCATACCCGGCCACGACGGCCGTGATGAGTTCCCGGCCGCTCGGCTTCGTCTGCTCGGCCACCGCCAGCGCGGCGGGGATCACGACGCAGCCCGCGTGGACGCCGGCGAATTTGTGGCCGTCGTCCATCTCCAGGCCGTGCGCGAAAGCCGCATTGGCCCAGGCGGCAAAGCAGGACAGGGTGCGGGTCCCGCTCCCCAGCACGGTCGCTTCGTCGCCGCCGAAGACCTTCACCTGCTCCACCAGCTCCCGGCTGATGTCGCCTTCCCGGCTGCCGCCGATGATCACGGCCAGAATATCCAGGATCCGTTCCCGGGCGATCCGGACCACCTCGGGCGGCAGTTCTTCGTATTTCAGCTCGGCTGCGAACGCGGCCAGCTGTTCCGATATCGTCTGTGACATGATCTGTCCTCCGGATTTCTTACTCTCTGACGTATACGTAGCCTTCCATGATCCGGCGGGCCGTCCGGTCCAGATAGCCGCACTGGATGCCCTCGGAGCCGTCTTCCTTCAGATCCGCCTTGGCGATCATGACGCCCCAGGGATGGCCGATGCGCAGCAGCGGGATCCGGTCGGTCCCCAGGTTTTCCGAAACGATCTCATTGACGATCGTGCCCTTGGTATTGGCGGCCGTGATGGTGCAGATCGCGCCGGTGCCCATGTAGGCATCGATCATCTTCATGTTCACGGAGAACAGGCGGCCGACCAGATTGATGTCCTCCGCCTTGATTTCTCTGCCGCTGCCGGCGGTATAGTCCACGGCCTTGGTCACAAAGCCGATCTTGGGCAGGGTCTGGCTGTTGATGCGGGCGTCCTCCAGGTCTTTCGCATAGCCCAGCAGCACGGCGCCGGTGCCGCGGATGATCTCCAGCTTGCGGCAGATCTCCTTGCAGTCGGGCAGCGCGTTGAATTCGGACGGGATCTCCGTACCCTTTACGCCGAAGTCTTCCGGATGCACGAAGATCACGGGGTTGGCGGCGTCCACGAAGCTGTATTCATAGACCTTGCCGTCGATTTCGATCGTGTCCTTCGGATGGCCCGTGGGCAGCAGCTTTCCGGAGGAAGCGCCCTGCGGCTCCACGAACTTTAACGTCACTTTGGCAGCCGTTCCGGGCACGCCGTCGATCGCGAAATCGCCTTCGCTCATGAAGCGGCCGTCCTTCACGGGCACCTGAGCAATGATTTCCTTCTGCGTATTCTTGTTGAAAATATGGACTTCCGTGATGGGCTCCACGGCTTCCACCAGCCCCTCGTCGACCGCATAGGGGCCCACGGCGGAGGAGATATTGCCGCAGTTCATCGTCTTGCCCACGATGGGAGCCAGGAAATCCACCTGGCCGAAATCATAGTCCACGTCGATGCCCGGCCGGGTGCTCTTGCTGATGATGGCCACCTTGCTGGTGGAGGTGTTCGCACCGCCCATGCCGTCGATCTGGCGGCGGTCGGGGCTGCCGAACGCGCTTAAAATCACGCGGTCGCGGGCTTCCGGATCCTGAGGAAGGTCCTCATCGCGGAAAAAGACCGCCTTGCTGGTGCCGCCCCGCATATAGACGCAGGGGATCTTGGTATTGAATTTATATTCTTTCTGTTCTGCCATTGCTCATAAACCTCCCGAATGACTGTTTCGATTCTGTTCCGCGGCTTTCCGCCGCCCGCTGCTTTCTTATTTCTTGATTTCCCG
>CADBQE010000132.1 GCA_902796695.1 uncultured Lachnospiraceae bacterium | reverse complement strand
TGGTATAGCGGACGCGCGCGTCCGTTTTAGCCATGTTTTTTCCCTCCTTTTTTGGAATTATGCAACACATCCGGTGTTTCTGCCGGATATCTTTCTTTTCGCGTCGGATTGACGGTTGTTTCCTTGTTTTTTTCCAGTTTACAATACGGATGAAAGATAATCAACGGTTATAACACTACAGTTACAGAAAGGATCCGTTATGTTTACGAAATACTACGTGACGGGCGGGACGGGCTTTCTCGGGCGGGCGGTTCTGAACGAACTGAAGGACAAAGCCGGGATCCGCGTCCTGGTTCCGGAAAATGAGCCGGCGGCCGATCTGCCGCCGGGTGTCGAAGCCGTCCGCGGCGACGTGCGCAGCGAGAGCTCGCTGGAGCGTTTTTTCGAAGGGGCGGACAGCCGCTCCTGCGTGATCCATATGGCGGGGATCGTCTCCATTGCTTCCGAACCGGACGACCGGATCTTTCCGGTTAACGTCGGCGGGACCCGGAACGTGCTGCGCCAGTGCGAACGACGGAATACCGGGAGGCTGATCTACGTCAGCTCCGTTCATGCGATTCCGGAGCGTCCGAAGGGCACCGTCATGACGGAGGACACGATTTTTGCCCCGGGCCTGGTATCGGGCCCTTACGCGGCCTCCAAAGCGACGGCGACCGCGCTGGTTTTCAAGGCGGCCGCGCGCGGGCTGGATGCCTGCGTTGTTTTTCCCTCCGGGATCATCGGCCCCGAAGACCCCGGGACCGGCAGCCTCTCCCGGATGCTGCGCGCCTGCCTGAAGGGGCACCTCCCGTTTGCCGTAAGGGGCGGCTATGATTTCGTGGATGTGCGCGACGCGGCGGCGGGCATCGCGGCCTGTGCGGAGCGCGGAACGGCGGGCCGCGGCTATATTCTCTCCGGGCACTACGCCTCCGTGCATGAGATCCTGAGCACAGCCCGCCGCACGCTTTCCCGGAAGGGGCCGATCCTCGTTCTGCCGGCCGGTCTTGCCCGGGCCGCCGCTCCTTACGCCGAAAAAATCAGTCTCCGCCGGCATGTGACGCCGTTTTTTACGCCCTATGCCGTCCAGGTCCTTCAGTCCAACGCCCTCTTCAGCTGCGCAGCCGCCGCCGCGGACCTCGGATACGCGCCGCGCCCGCTGGAAGAGACCATCCGTGACACGGTCCTGCAGCTGGCGAAGCAGCAATAAAAAAAGCCGGAAAACTCCGGCTTTCCGGCTCTTCCCCCCCGACCGGATCACCGTCCGGAGGATAAGAACTGTTCCGTGCGGACCCGCACGTTTTCCTGCAGGTTCCGGTAAAAGAACTGGTAGTCGTATTCATGCAGATTGCCCGGCGGCAGGATGTCCGAATCCGTGGGGAAATCCGCGTAATTCAGGCCGGTGACGACCAGCGCGCCGCGCTCCGGCTCGATATAGCAGCCGCACAGGGCCGGGATCTCCAGCCAGATCTGCCCGCCGGACAGGAAACAGGCGCCTTTGTTCAGGCTGTTGTCCGCGGGGTCCGTGCTCCGGCTCCAGGTCAGCGGGTTGATGCTCTGAGAGCGGCTGCCGGCCGGCAGCAGGACCGATCCGGTGATGCCCGGCTGCTCGCAGTCATAGGCAATGATCACGCCGGTATCCCGGTCGTTTTCCGCCGGCTTCATCCACGGATACTCCTCCGTCATGGCCTCGGGCAGGCCCGCGCCGATGGCATAGACCGCTACGAGACGCTCCAGCAGGGCCGCTCCTTCGGGCTCCGCCGGGTTGAAAAAGTCCTGCATCAGGCGCAGACACTGTTCCGCGCCCTGGGAAAAACCGGCCAGGATCAGCGGCTTGCCCGTATCCAGATGGTCCAGATAATAGCGGAAGGCCGTTGCCACGTCCCGGTAGGCCTGATCCCGCCAGAAATTCTGCTCTTCCCGCGGCCAGCCGTACACCTTGATCGACATCTGCCGGTAAAACGGCGCGTACAGCGTGCAGACCTCATCATACAGGCCGCGCTCCTGCGCCAGGGAATTCCGGAACCAGTCCAGGCTTTCCCGGTCCGTCAGGCGCATATACAGGCCTTCCTCCACGACCGTCGGCCCGACAAAGAACAGGTCGACCGGTTTCCCCGGGTTTTCCTCCCGCCAGGCCCAGCGTTCCGGACGTCTGTAATCCGGGACCCGGGTCCGGAAAAAGCCCGCGGAAGCGGTCTCTCCCGGCCGGCTTTCCGCCGCGGGATCATCCGC
>CADBQE010000131.1 GCA_902796695.1 uncultured Lachnospiraceae bacterium | reverse complement strand
GTCAAGGTGCCCGGCCTCTTTTGTGAGGCGCATTGAAGAGATTACCACAACCCTCCGGAGATGTCAACCACTTTTTTCAAATTTTTTGAAACTTTTTTTGACGCCCCCGAAGCGGGTCTTCCGGATGGGTCCGGACAGGGAAAGGGAGCGGCTGCGGCCGCCCCCTTTTCCGACTGTTATGCTTGTCGGATCAGTCCAGCTTGATGCCGCTTAAGAGGTCGCCCAGGGAAGTGGAGGCTTTGCCGGTCTCCTTGTAATTGAAGACTTCCTCGCGTTCCCGGCGGGGGCGTCTTTCGCGTTCGCCTTCGCGGGGCTCGCGCTCCGGACGGTCGCCGCGGGGGGCTCTTTCCTTGCGGGCGGGGGCTTCTTCCAGTGCTTTCTTGCTTAAGGAGATCTTGCCGTCCTTCACGCCGATGATCTTAACGGTGATCGGGTCGCCTTCCTTTAACACATCGGAGGGCTTCGCTACGCGTTCGTAGCTGATCTGGGAAACATGCAGCAGGCCGGATACGCCGTTGTTCAGCTTGATGAAAGCACCGTAATCCATCAGGGAATCCACGGTTCCTTCCATGACGGCGCCTTCCACGCATTCCGCCATCGCGGCGGCGCGGTTAGCTTTTTCCTTGCGGCGCAGGGCGTCTCTGACGGACAGCACCAGCTTGTGGCCGGCCCGTTCCGCGGTAATTACGACAGCTTCGGTCTCCAGGCCCTTTAAGGTCTCCAGATCGTCCACATGGGACAGAGCGGCCTTGGAGGCGGGGATGAAGGCACGGATGCCGTCGATGGTGGTGGTCACGCCGCCCTTGACAACGGCTTCGATCTTCACCGGGATGGCTTCCTTGCTTGCCAGCAGTTCCTCAAAGCGGGCCCATACCGGATCGTCGGTGGGCGGTCCCTGCTTTAAGGAAGCTTCCAGCTCGTCCTTCAGATCGGCCATGGTTTCCACGGCTTCTTCCTTGGCGCCTTCTGCCTTTTCGCTCAGTTCGGTTACCGCCTGGGCCGCGACATTTTCTGCAGCTTCCGCTACCGGTTCCGCTGCTTCCTTCGCCGTTTCCTGGACTTCGGCGATGATCTCTTCTTTGACTTCAGTTACTTGACTCATAAAATCCTCCCTGAGAACTATAAAAAGGCTTGCGCCTGTTTTTCTGCAATAGTTTAGCATCTTTTCGCTCTGCTGGCAAGCACAAAATGCGGTTTGCCCGCGCTTTTTTTGCGTTTTCCGCCGTCAGCGCGATGCTTCCACCAGCTGGCGGGTATAGGGGTGCTTCGGATCGTCGAAAATCTGATCGATCGCGCCTTCCTCCACCACAACGCCCTTGCGCATGACGATCACGCGGTCGCAGAGCTGGTACACGACGTTCATATCGTGCGAAATAAAGAGGTAGCTCAGTCCGAATTCCTCCTTCATGCGGGCCAGAAGCTCCAGGATCTGCGCCTGGATGGTCACGTCCAGGGCCGAAACAGGTTCGTCCGCCACGATGAAGCGGGGTTCCATGATCAGGGCCGCGGCAATGGAGATGCGCTGGCGCTGCCCGCCGGAAAGTTGCGAGGGACGGCGGCTCAGATAGCTTTCATCCAGCCCGACCTTCTGCAGCATTTCGACAATGCGGCGGCGGCGCTCCGCCGGATCCTTCCGGCCCAGCGCGCGCAGCGGCTCGCCCAGGATCCACTCCACAGTGTGGGAAGGATTGAGGGCGGTATACGGGTCCTGGAAAATGACCTGCGGCCGTTCGGAGAAATGGGTGATCTTCCCCTCAAACCGGGGCAGGAATCCCAGAATGGCCCGGGCCAGCGTGGTCTTGCCGGATCCGCTTTCGCCCACGAGCCCAAGCGCTTCGCCTTCGTACAGGTCGAAGCTCACGTCGTGCAGGACGTGCTGGATCTTCACCTGTCCCATGGGGGATTTGCGGGTGTAGGAGGTGGAAACGTTCCGGACTTCCAGAATTTTCTTGTTGGTTTCGGTTTCCATATGATGTCAGTCCTCCTGCCGCAGGCCTTCGCCCAGCAGCGAAAAGCCCAGGATCAGCAGCACGATCGTGAGGCCCACAAAGATCGCGTACCAGGGCAGACCGCGCAGGATATAGTTCTGAGAATCGGACAGCATGCGGCCCAGCGAGACTTCGGATGCGGAAACGCCCACGCCCAGGAAGCTCATGCTGGCCTCCGCCAGCACCGCGTTGTTGAAGCCGATGGAAACGGCCGGCAGCAGCACCGGCAGGATATTGGGCAGAATATGCCGCAGCAGGATGCGCGGCGTGCCGATCCCCTGGAGTCTGGCCAGGGAAACGTAATTCAGCTTTTTGATGCGGGCGAATTCGGTCCGCACGATGCGGGCGAAGCTGGGGATGAAGACCAGGGCCAGCACGCCGATCACGTTCAGACGGCCGGGTCCCAGAATCGCCAGGATGATGAGGGCCAGCAGGACGCTGGGGAAGGCCGTAAGCGCGTCGCAAATCCGCATGAGGACTTCATCCACGACCCCGCCGAAATAGCCGGTCAGCGCGCCGACCAGCGTTCCCAGCCCGGCGCCGAGCAGCACCACGAAAAATGCGATCACCAGCGTCGCGCCGGCGCCTTCCAGCACGCGGGAAAAAATATCGCGGCCGAAATAGTCCGTGCCCATTATGTGAGCGGCGGACGGCCCCTGGGCCTTGGCGGCCGCATCCATCGCAGCCGGGTCGTACGGGGTCCAGATCTGGCCCACGATCACCAGCAGCACCATAAAGGCCGTAATGACCAGGCCCGCCTTGAAGAACCAGTTATTATGCTTGGCAAACATTTTTTTGATCACGGCACGGTCCTCCTAGGCTCTCATCCGGGGATCCAGCATCTCGCCCACGACTTCCCCGATGAAATGCACGACCATGACCCAGACGGCCAGGATCATCACGATGGCTTCCACGACCGGAATGTCGCGGTTGCTGATGGAGACCATGAGCAGGCGGCCGATGCCCGGGATCGAAAAGATCTGCTCGATCACGATGCAGCCCGCCAGCATCTCGGCCATCGTGGAGGCCATGAAGCTGATGATGGGCAGCAGCGCGTTCCGGAACGCATGGGTTTTTAAGGCGCTCTGGCGGTTATGTCCCCGGCTGTAGGCCGTGCGGATATAGTCCTGCTGCATTTCGCCCAGAATGGAGGAGCGCAGCATTTTGGCGGTCATAGCCGTGCGGGGCACGGCGATGGAGAGCGCCGGAAAGATCATATATAACAGAAAAGCGCCGGGCGATTCCGCAAAGGAGACGAAACTGCCGGGCGTGAACAGACGCAGCACAACACCGAAAAGGACCATCAGCAGGATGGCCACGAAGAAGGCGGGCACCGCCATCACGATCTGGTTGACCACGGTCAGCAGCCGGTCCGCCCAGCTGCCCTCGCGCCTCGCGCCGTAAATGCCGAGCGGGACGGAAAACAGCAGGGTCAGGGCGAAGCCCATCAGAGTCAGGATCACGGTAACGCCGAGCTTTTCCCCGATCATGCCGCTCACGGGGATGCGGTAGATATAGGAATTGCCCAGATCACCGGAAAGAAAGCCCGTCAGCCAGCGCAGATACCGCACCAGCAGCGGATGGTTTAAGCCCAGGCTTTCGCGCAGCGCCGCCACGTCCTCCGCGGAGGCGTTGGTGCCCAGGATCATATTCACCGGGTCCCCCACCATTTCAAAGGCGGCATAGGCCACGAAAGACAGAATGAGCAGGGTGAGGAGCAGGGTGCCTAATTTTTTGAGGACAAAATTCATAGCTTTACCGGAAAAGGGCGGGGTCCCGCATCCGGTACGGGACCCCGCGGCCGATTAGTAAGTTACGCGGGAAAGATCCATCACATAGATGGGATAGAATTCATACCCTTTCAGGGTGGAGCGGATGGCGACAAAGTCCGCCAGGTCCTGCAGGTAGACGTTTACGGCGTCATCGGACAGGCATTTGGCCGCCGCCTTGTACAGTTCCGTGCGCTTCGCGTCATCCGTGATGGAGGAAGCCTGCTGCAGGAACGCGTCGAACTGCGCGCTCTGGTAGGAGCACATGTTCTTGGCGGAGGTGGATTCGTAGCGGCCCAGCAGGGCGTTCGCGGTCAGGGTGGAAGCATCGAAGCCGCAGACGGTGGCTTCAAACTTGCGGCCCTGGTAGACGTCCGTCAGCCAGCTGTTCCATTCGATCTCCTGCACCGTGGCATTGATGCCGACGGCCTTGAGCTGCTCCGCGATCACCATGGCGGTGTCCACGTGAGGCGTATAGTTGCTGGGGGCCAGGATGGTCAGATCAAAGCCGTTCGGATAGCCGGCTTCGGCCAGCAGTTCTCTGGCCTTGGCTTCGTCATGCGGGTACGCGTTCACCAGGCTCTCGTCAAAATACTTCTTGAAGGCAGGATAGATGGACGTGCCCAGTTTGTGGCCGTGACCTTCCGCGGTCAGTTCCAGCATCTTGTCCACGTCGACCGCATAGCAGAGGGCGCGGCGCACGCGGATATCGTTCAGGGGCTTTACATTATTGTTCAGGTAGAGGGCCTGGACCAGGTTCATGCTGCCCTCCAGGACCTGATAGTCCTTGGACAGGCCCTTTACCTGGCTGATGGACATATGGGCGACCATATCCACGGCGCCGGCATCCAGCGCGGTGACCAGGGCCGTCGCGTTTTCAAAGATCTTGAAGGTGATGCGGCTCAGTTTCGCCTTTTCTCCCCAGTAATCCTCAAAGCGGGACAGCACTACGTTGTCCTGCACGGTGCGGCTTACAAAAGAGAAGGGGCCGGTTCCGACGGGCTTGGTGTCCTGATCCGTATAGGCCGCCGGAGAGATGTAGACGGAGCCGACGTAGGCCAGGAAGTCGCTGTTGGGCTGGGCCAGGGTCATCACGACCTTGCCGGCGTCTTCCTTGATGTCCGTCACGTTCTCCAGGATCTTCTTGATGGAGCTGTCCACGGAATCGGAGGCACAGGTGCGGTAGGAATAGATCACGTCCTGGGCCGTCATGACGGCGCCGTTGTGGAATTTCACGCCTTCCCGCAGGGTAAACGTATAGGTCAGGCCGTCATCCGATACCGTATAGCCGGTCGCCAGGGCGGGTTTGAAATCGCCGGTCGCATCCGCCTTGTACAGGCCTTCGAACACATTGAACATCACTTCGCGGGTGCCGGCTGTGGCCAGCTGGTAAGGGCTGAGAGAGCTGCTCAGATCCTGGGCGATCCCGACGTTGATCTCATTCGCTGCCTTCCGGGCGTCCGCACCGGTGGAAGGAGCCGGCGAGGTGGGCTTGTTTCCGCCGCCGCCGCAGGCAGTCAGGGTCAGCAGCATCACAGCTGCCAGAATCAGGGCCAGACTTCTTTTTTTCATCTTTTTCTCCTTTTTGCGCGCCGCTTTCCGCGGCATCGCCCGTACTATATGACATTTCGGCAAAGAATGCAAGCCTTTACGGCCCGATCCTCCGCCCCGGGCGTCTTATTCTTCGGGTTTTGCGAAATCGCAGAGGATGCGGGGATCCAGCAGGCGTGCGAACGTTTCGGCGTCCCCGCCGTTCCCCACGATGTCGCCGTAATGCGTGGGCACGGCGACGCCCGGACGGATGGCATTGGCCAGGTCCGCGGCTTCGGCCGCCGTCATGGTATAGGTGCCGCCCACGGGCAGCAGCGCCACGTGGCAGCGGACGTGTCTGACGTCTTCATTGTTGTCCGTATCGCCGGCGATATAATAGCGGCGCCCGAGCATTTCGATCACGTAGCCCAGCCAGCCTTTCTCCTGCGGATGGAACTTTTTGCCCACATTGTAGGCCGGAACCGCTTCTATGACGATCCCCTGCCAGGTCAGGTGCTCGCCGGGGCTCATGAGCAGCATGCGCTCTTCCGGCAGCCCCGCCTTCAGGGCGGATTCGCGGCAGGTTTCAGGCAGAACGAACCAGGTCCCGGGGCCGGCGACGCGGGCAATGTCCTCCGGAGAGAGGTGGTCGTAATGATCATGGGTAATGCAGATCAGGTCCGCATCGTGCGGTTCTTCGGTCAGATGGAAGGGATCCGCATAAACGGTCTTCGGACCCCGGATACGGATGGCGCTGTGGGCCAAAACGGTTACTTCGGGAACGATACGCATGGATGTTCTCCTTTCAGGATGTGCTGAAAATCGGGAGCCGGCGGCTTACGGGGCCGTCCGGGTCTTTAAGTGGGTCAGGTGCCGGTCCCGGGCCGGGATCGACGCGATCAGCCGCTGGGTATAAGGGTCTTTCGGGCGCAGGAACACGTCCTCCACGCGCCCCTCTTCCACGATCTTTCCGCGGTGCATGACGAGCACGCGCTCGCTCAGTTTGCGGATCACGCTCATGTTGTGGGAGATGAAGAGGATGGAGGTCCCCTTGGTCCGGTTGATTTTCTTAAGCAGGTCCAGGATCTGTCCCTGGATGGTCACGTCCAGGGCGGTGGTGGGCTCATCCGCCAGCAGCAGTTTGGGCGAATGGATGACCGCGGCGGCGATCATGGCGCGCTGCAGCATGCCGCCGGAGAGCTCGTGGGGGTATTTTTCGTAGACGATCTCGGGCTCGTCCAGTTCCGCGTCCGACAGCGCGGTCAGGGCGGCGGAGCGCCTCGCGCCGGGCGACATTTCCGGATGATGGACCAGCAGGCTTTCCTCCACCTGGCGGCCGATCGGCATGATGGGGTCGAAGGCGCTCATGGGCTCCTGGAAGATCACCCCGATGGTGTCGCCCTGCATCTGCCGCATGGTCTCGCGGTCCATATGCAGCAGTTCCACGCCGTCCAGCCAGATCTCGCCGGTATATTCGCTCCGGCGGCGCGGCAGAAGGCCGCTGATAGCCATCGCGGTCACGGATTTTCCCGAGCCGCTTTCCCCGACCAGTCCGACGATCTCGCCGTTCCCCACGGTAAAACTGACGCCGTCCACCGCGAAGCGGTCGGGCGCCGCATTCAGAAAATGGACGCGAAGATTTTTAACTTCCAGCATGATGCTCTCCTTGCGGGGCGCCTTCCGCAGCCCCGCGGGTATTCTCAGGGCTCCGCTTCCAGCGGGCAGAGCCAGCGCTCTCCTCCGCTTTCCACGCAGAGGCTTAAGGCCGGGCTGTCTGCCAGCAGCTCCTTCGGCAGATAAGCGGACCAGCCGCTGTCTTCGGACGCGGCGGGGCCGAGCAGTTCTTTTTCGTAGATCGGGAAGGCCTCGTAAGCCTTCGGCGAAGGCAGGCCGCCCACGAGCAGGTAGACGCGGTAGGTGTCACCCAGAAGGGATTCGTCCACCGTTCCGTAAAGATGGGTGTAAAGGCCGGCGTCTTCCCGGTTCAGGGTGGCGCGGCCGGCGGATACGGGGCGGGCATCGCCGTCCAGATTCACCTGCGGGGCGGGCATCTGCGGCGCGCGGAATACGTAGCTGTCCAGGCTCCGTTCCGTGACCTGCAGGATCGTCAGATCCGCCTGCTGCTGTCCGATCAGGTCCGCCTGATAGGGCAGGGCGCGGGAGAACAGGGCGTCCGCAAAGTTTTCCGCCAGATAGGCCTGCATGGTATTGGCAAAGGAATCGCGGTACATGACCAGGCTTCCGTTTCCGTCCGGGTGGAAGGTTTCCAGCGTCAGGCTGTCCACCGCCGTGGCGCGGGAGCGGTAGCCGTAGGTGAAGGTGTAGTCCGGATAGGCCTGGACGTCCGGCTCCGCGCCTTCTCCGTAGAGATAGACGGCCAGGTCGGCCGGCCAGTTCTTCTCTTCCGTAAAGGTCATGCCGGCGAAATAGTTAAAGGGAAGGCCGGATGCCGACATAATGGTGCGGTATCCGATCAAGGCGCCTTCATACGTCCAGTGGCTGTCCTGCTTCTGGTAAAGCTGCCGTCCGACCGCCTGCAGGGCCGGCTTCACGTCCACATAAGGGACGTTCTCTTCGTTCAGCGCGCGCAGGAACAGTTCGCGGTTTCCTTCGGAGGTGCGGGGGACGTAGTAGTAGGGCATGTATCCGCCGTAGACGGAATTCTTGTTGGGCAGGAAGGCCAGCAGGAAGCGGCTGCCCTGCGATTCGGCATACTGCCCAAGCAGGGCGGCGGTGCGGGCCGCGTTCGCGGCGTTCCGGGGCGTGATCGTGGGGACGTGCAGGAAATCGTTTACGCTTTCATAATAGAAAAGCCAGCCGTCCTTGCCCACGACGATATCGTCCGTGGCCCCCTGGCCGAAAAGTCCGGTGCGCAGGCGGCTGTTCGCGGAGACCATCGGGCCCCGGAAGCCGATATGTTCCTGGATCCAGGTATTCATTTCCACGGAGAAGCGCGGATTGAAGGAGCCGTCCTCCCGGATGACGGCCGGCAGCTCGCTCAGCTCGCGTTTTTCCGTATTGACCGCGTTTTTGAACAACGGCATGGTGAGCGCGGGGACCGCCATCACGAGGACCGCGAGAATGATAAAGATGACATGCAGTTTCTTCATACGGCCCTCCTAGAAGCGGAAATAGATGAAGGGGTTGTAGCTGTCGGTCGCCAGCTGCATCAGGCTCAGCACCAGGATGAGCAGCGCGCCGGCCATCGTCGCGCCCATAAAGACCGCGGAGGCGGCGGCCCGGCCGGCCAGCTTCGCCCTGAGCTTCCGCCAGCCGTCCCGGAAGAGCGGCAGCGAGAAGAACACGGACAGGACCAGCAGTGCCAGGTAGTAAGGCCCGAAATACGCGGAGACCAGGCTGTAGGTCTGCCCGCTCATGGGGCCGCCGAAGCCGAAGAAGGCCTTCAGCATCTGCCCCGCGTAAGGCAGGGAATCCGAGCGGAAAATGATCAGGCCGACCAGCATGACCAGCATGGTATACAGGTTGCCGGTGATCTTGTTCTTCACGAACGGCACCAGCTTCAGACGTTCCAGAATGATGAAGCAGCCCTGGAACAGGCCCCAGACGATATAGGTCCAGGCGGCGCCGTGCCAGATGCCCGTGAACAGGAAGACCAGCCACAGATTCAGGTATGTGCGGGCTTTGCCCTTCCGGTTGCCGCCCAGCGGGAAGTACAGATATTCCCGGAACCACGTGTTTAAGGAAATGTGCCAGCGCCGCCAGAATTCGCTGCAGCTGGTGGAGATGTAGGGGTAGTTGAAGTTTTCCTTGAAGCGGAAGCCGAACATCTGGCCCAGGCCGATGGCCATGTCCGAATAGCCGGAAAAGTCGAAGTAATCCTGGAACAGGAAGCCCACGGCTCCCATCCAGGCGCCCAGCGTGCCCAGGCCCGCGGCCGGCAGCGCGAAGATGCTGTCGGTCACCACGGCCATGCCGTTGGCGATCAGGACTTTTTTGCCCAGGCCGGTGATAAAGCGGATCAGGCCCTTGCTCATGCCTTCCGCGGTCAGGGTGCGGTGGTCCATCTGCTCCGCGATATCGTGGTATTTGACGATGGGCCCGGCGATCAGCTGCGGGAAGAACGACACGTACAGCAGCAGGGAGATGAAATTCCGCTGCACCGGCGTTTCGCCCCGGTACACGTCGACCAGGTACGAAAGCACCTGGAAGGTGTAAAACGAGATGCCGATGGGCAGGGCCAGGTGCGGCACGGCCAGCTGCAGGCCGGCCGGAAGCAGGCGGTTCAGTTCCCCGACCAGGAAGCCGGAATATTTGAAGACGGCCAGCAGGCCGATGTTGAAGACAATGCCGAGCGTCATGAACAGGCGGTCGTGATTGCGCGCGCGCGATTTTCTGTCGCGGGCCGCACGGTCCTTCAGGCCCAGGCCCAGGAAGTAGTTTACGGTGACCGAGCCCAGCAGCAGGATCACGTACAGCGGCTCGCCGTAGGAATAAAAAAGCACGCTGGCGATCATCAGCAGCACATTGCGGGCCTTGTTGCTGCGGATCAGGGTGTGCAGCAGGAAGACCAGGGGAAGGAATATGCAGATGAAAGGCAGCGAGCTGAATACCATAACGCCTCCGATCCGGCGGGACCGATTCCGGTCCGCGGGTTAGTTCTGGGTGTGGTTGTAATCGATGCCGGCCAGGATCCCGCCCTCAAAGGTGAAGGAAACGAGGACCTCGCCGAAGGAATAGCGGTCCGTCCGGCCGAAGGAGCCCTCCGGTTCGCCGTAGATCCGGTGCAGCGCGTCGCGGTCGGTGCGGCCGATCTCCGCGCCTTTGGCTGTGGTGAAGCCGGCTTCGTCGATAAAGATATCGTAGATGACCTGCACGCCGGTGTCGCCCAGCGTGGATACGGCCAGGTGCGTGCCGAAGTAGTAGTTTTCGTCAAAGCCGCCGCCGATGCAGGCCTGGGCCTTTTCGACGCGGGGGCTGCCCCAGGCTTCTTCGAAGTCCGTGTAGACGAAGGGGGCGTCCACTTCGATGGTCTTTCCTTTATAGGTAAAGAGAAGGTCTTCGGCGGTGAAGGTGCCGGGGGGTTCGGGGGAGAGGGTTTCTTCCGGGGTTTCGGCGGAAGGATCTTCCGGCTGTTCCGAAGAGTCGGCAGGGGCGGAAGGATCTTCCGGGATCTCGGCGGAAGGATCTTCTGCCCGGTCCGAGGGGCCTTCGCCCGGCGCAAAGCCGGTGGCGATCACGGAAGGAGGTGCGGCGCTCTCCGGAGCGGGGGCCGACTGGGCCGGGACTTCGGAGGGGGCGGCGGCGGTATCGGGGCCGGGGCCGGGTTCGGACGGGGCCGGGGCCTGCGTGTC
>CADBQE010000130.1 GCA_902796695.1 uncultured Lachnospiraceae bacterium | reverse complement strand
TGCCGGCCGTATCCCGGCTCTTATCTTATCGTGCATTCCAATTCGTACCCCGCAGTCACGCTCTTCGAGAACACATATTTCCCGGCGGACAGGTTCAGGCGGATGCTCTTTTCGTGGAAATCGGCCGCTGTCTTCTCGTAGACCGTCTCGCCGGCTTCTGTTATGACCTTGAATGTCATCGGCTGCGGCGACTTCATGTCCAGATCGATATAATAGTTGTCTTTGTATTTCACTTCGAATGCAATGATCCTGTCGTCGATCATCGGGCGGTCTGCCTCATACTTTCGCTAAAAAAAAGGAAATGGCACGACCCGAAAATCATGCCATTCCTGAAAACATAAAAAAACTATCTTACGAGGGCCGCCCCGGGATTGAAAACCTCTACAGCATTCCGGCCAGCAGCCAGGGCCAGCAGGGCGGCAGGATAAGACGCAGTTTTCCGATGAAGGGCAGCAGCAGGCTCAGGTCCAGATACATGGGGGACAGAGCCAGGCTGAAGAGTGCAATAAAGATGATGAGCAGATCCTTCCAGGCTTTTCCGGGCAGGAAGCCGAGGAGCAGGTGGAAGAAGAGCATGGCGGCCAACGCGCCGACCGCGGGCAGGATAAAACCGCGCTCCCCGGTGATGAAGCAGGCGCCGAGGGCGGCTGCGCACAGGCCCAGGCCCCTGAGCAGGACGCCGGGCAGACAGATGGCCAGGAAGGCGCGGCGGCGGCCGATGCGCAGGCTCTGCTCCCCCGCGGATTCCGTGAGGGGGGCGGTGACGCAGAAATAACTGCCCAGGAAAAGGAGCAGGGACAGGGCGCCCAGGAAGAAGCGGCGGCTCCGCGCGGTGTCCGGGATCGCCCGGCCGTCACGGGTGGTGATCTCAAAGTGGAACAGCTGTCCGGTCTCCATCATCCGCTGATAGGCTTCCTTCATCTCGTCCAGCGTGATCCCGCCCTCCTCCAGGTATTTGGCAGAGATGTAGGGCGCATAGACGGCCAGCAGGGCGGCGGCGGTGTGATTCTGCCACAGATCCGGCAGCAGGGCCGTGGCGCTGACAATAAAGCGGAGGGAACCCTTGAATTCCCCGCGGGTGAGCCGGTCCGTCAGATCGGCGGGGATCAGGACGCCGCCTTCCAGGAGGCCGAGGGAAACATCGCGGCGCAGCGCTTCCTCCGAGGAGGCGGCCACAAAGCCGGCTTTTTTCAGGTAAGAGGCGACCAGAGCGCTGTCCGGGTCGCGTTCATCCTCCAGATAGTAGGCGGAGGGCGGCGGCGCCGTATGGCGGCCTACGTGATAGAAGAGCGGGGGCAGCAGCAGGATCGCGGCCAGGAAGATCCAGTAGAGCGGCGTGCGCAGCGTTTTTTTCAGAGAGAAGAGAAGCAGCTTCATGAATCCTCTCCTTTCTGCGGCAGCGCCGTGATATGCCGGAAAGCGGCAAAGGCCGCGAGGGCGGTCAGCAGCAGGCCGGCCAGAATGGCCGGGATGTCAGCCGGGCCGCCGAAGAGCGGCTTGAAGGCGCCCAGGACGGCGCCGGTCGGCGTGAAGCGTCCGATCTGCGCGACCCAGTCGGGCAGCATGCTGCGCGGGATCAGTCCGCCGCACAGGAACAGGCAGACGGAGGCGATCCCCATGAGCAGCCCCTGCCAGCCTTTTTTCTGCCCCAGCGCGACGGAAGCGAAGCTGGTGAGCAGGGAAGCGGTCAGGATCCCCAGCAGCGCGCACAGCAGAGCGCCCGGGGTGAACCGCAGAGAAAAAGAGCGCGACAGGATGGCCAGAATGGCAGCGATCAGAGGCAGACGGAACAGGAACGGGAAAAGCAGCTTGCCGGACAGATAGCCGGCCGGCGTGACGGAGAGACTGTACAGCCGGATCAGCATGGATTTCCGGGTGTCCGCGGTGTACAGCGCCGGGAAAAACAGGCCGCACAGCAGCAGGAAGAAACCGATCCAGGCCGCGGCATAATAGGCATCGGCCGTAAGGCCGGTGCCGCTGTAAGGCGCCATTTCCCGCAGGATGCCGTCATCATAGATGCTGAAGGCCTGATCGAACAGGGCGTCGTTGCTTTTATCCAGAAATTCCTGATGAAACTCCGGGGAGAGCCCTTTCTGCTGAATCAGATCCTCCCCCGCGAAAACCCCGTACTGACCGCCGGCCAGCAGCAGTTCTCCGAAGCGGGCCAGGGAAGCCACGACTTCCGCGGACGCGGCAGCGGCCTTGGACAGAATGATCTGTCCGGTCCCGGCCGTTCCGTAGCGGATGTGATCGATATATCCGTCGGGAAGGATAATGACGGCCTGATAGCGTCCGGCCGCCAGGCCGTCCATCGCTTCGGTCTTTTTCGTCTGCCGAAAATCCACCAGACTGGCGATAAAACTCTGCGTACTGACCAGATTGACGGCCATGCGGCTGATCATGCCGCCTTCTTCATCTACCAGACCGACCCTGACAGGTGCCGCGTGCTCCCGCGCGCTGTTCGTAACAGCATACGCGGCCAGCGACGAAGCAAGCCCCAGAAGGAGCGTCAGAATGAGTGCGGGGATCAGGCCGCGCCTAAAAAGGATCCAGTCCCGCTGCCAAATTGCTTTCAAATCCGGAAGGCTCCTGTCTTACTGCCCCAGAAGGGAGGAGAGCGAGAACAGGGACGAGAAGGCCTTCTGCAGATCCTCGACCAGAGCTTTCACCTGTTCTTCGCTTAAACTGGTAATCTCGGTATAGTTGGGCAGGACGGGGAATTCCGCCGCCTCATTGCATGTCACGTGTACGCCGGGCAGCTCATACTCCGCGGCGGAGGTGCCGTCGGAATAGGAGACTTTCTTCAGGTCCAGCTTAGTGATCTTTCCGTCCCGGAGCAGGATGGCGTTCAGGGAAGCAAAGCGGCTGCCCTGCAGGTCCTGCAGAAGAAGGGAAAGAGCGCCGCTCTTTTTGTCCCAGCTCAGGGTCAGGGTGGCCAGATCCGCCGCGTCGGAGCGCACGGTCAGGCGGCTGCTGTAGAGCTCCTCGGTCCGGGATGTGATCTCATAGACGGCGCTGGCTACGATATGGCCGGGGATGCTCAGATCCATGGTGATCTCGCGGGGCGCCTTGACATCCGGCCCGAGAGAGAAGCTGCAGAACGCTTCCTGCCCGCCTTTGACAGCTCTGCCGTCCACGCGCAGCATCCGGCCGTCCTTCATATAGGCAATGGCGGTGAAATCCGTGCCGGCGAGTCGGGTTTTCAGCTCGGGGAGCTTCGCTTTCAGGTCGTCAAGACCGGCCAGCAGGTTTTCGCGGAAGGTGGTCCCGGGAGTGGGAGTCTTTACCAAAAACTGGAATTTGCCGAAGGCGCGGTCCAGGAAATTGATCATTTGCTCATTTCCGCGGCAGTAATCGATCAGGGTCTCGAACAGGCCGCAGAGGATCTCTTCGTTGAACAGGACGGTCAGGGTATTGGTCTTGATCGTTTCCCCGGCGATGGTGATCGTCTGGCTGCCGGTCTCGAATTTCGCGTTTTTGATCAGATAATCGATGCCGGCGTTCGTGAATTCCCTTACGCGGTCCTTGCTTTCTTTCGTCAGGTCCTCCAGCTCATGCTCTTTGAATTCGGTCGCTTTCAGCTGATCGAAGGTTTCCTGCGGAAGGGCGTAAGCGCCGCCTTTGGCGGGGTCGAAGACGGATCCGTCCAGGTTTTTGCTTAAGGTCTTGAGGTTCAGGCCGTAATTGGTCTTGCCGAAGAAGATGTCGCTGGAGACGGCAATGTCCTTGCCTTCGTTATAGACCAGTTTGGCGTCCAGCAGGCTTTTTCCTTTCAGGAAGCCGTCGGCGGTCAGAGCCAGGCTGCCGTTTTTGCTGTACGCGGTCAGCTCCGCCGCGGCGTCCAGCTTGATCGGAAGCGGCATGAGCTGGCTGACCAGATCCGGCATTTCGGTCAGGTCGACGCGCAGCGACATGCTGCCGCTGTTCCGCAGGTTTTTGGCGAACTGGCCGAGCGGGGCTTCCCGCATCTCCTGCAGCGTGTCCCGCGCGGCGGCGACAGCTTTCTGCAGGGGGTGACGGATCAGTTTTGTCATCAGGAAAGCGCCGGCGGCCAGCAGCAGAACGGCCAGACAGATCAGGCCGATCGTCAGGGTCCGGCGGCTGATGCGGGAAGGCACAGTTACGGGCGGTTCCGGCTCCGGGCCGGGATCCGGAGCGTCAACGCTCAGCAGATCTTCCGCCGCCGCTTCCGCAGCCTTCTCGTCGATGGGGACGGGGGTGTTTGCGGTTTCGCGGATGCCGTCGGTGGGGGTATAGTTTTCCATCGTGATTACTCCTTTTTTCTGCTCTCTTCGCAGAGAGCCCGATACGTTTCCGTTATCCTGTCCGTGGTCTCGTGCAGCGTGGCTCCGGAGAGCTCCTGCGCGGTGAAGTAGCGGGGCGTGTCTTCCCCTAAGAAGAGCAGTTTGTCAAAAAATGCGGCGTATTCCGCAGGCTCGTGGGCCACATAGATCAGGCAGCGTCCGTTCTGCTTCAGCTCCCGGATCAGGCCGGCCAGTTCTTCGCGGTAGGCGATGTCCAGGCCGGAGCAGGGCTCGTCCAGCAGCAGATTGGCGGGATCGCCCAGCAGCGCGCAGGCAATGCTGACCCGCTTGACGGAGCCTCCCGAAAGCGCCGAGACGCGTTTTCTGCGGTACTGCTCCAGTCCGAACGGAAGCACGGAAGGCACCGAAGTCTTATTCAGCCCC
>CADBQE010000129.1 GCA_902796695.1 uncultured Lachnospiraceae bacterium | reverse complement strand
GGTCATGAGCAATAAGCCCGAAGAACGCCGTCTGATGTTCGATGAGGCGGCCGGCATTGTCAAATACCGCAAACGCCGCGATATTACGCTGAAAAAGCTGGAATCCGAACAGGCCTCGCGCGAACGAGTGGAGGACATCCTGGGCGAACTGGAAAAACAGGTGGGACCGCTGGAAAAACAGGCCGAGAAGGCGCGGACTTACCTGAAGCTCCGGGATGAACTGAAGGAATACGAAGTAGGCGCTTTCGCCCTGGAATCCGATGAGCTCGAAAGCCGCCTGAGCACGGTCCGGACGGACCTGGAAAACGCCGGTGCCGACCGGGAACGCGCTGCCGCGGAAGAAGAACGCCTGCGCGATCAGTATGAAGCCCTGAATACCGAAAATGAAGAGCGGGACAGCCGCATCGCCGCCAGGCAGAGCCGGATGGCCGACCTGCGCGTGGCCAATGAGAACCGCGGGGGCCGCATCCGCCTGCTGACGGAGCAGATCCGCTCCGCGCAGGCCAGCCGGGACCTGATCGACGAGCGCGCCCGGGATTACGATCTGGCCGTGGCACGTTCCGAACAGGAGCGGGAAGGCTTTTATGCCCAGAAGAGCGCCGTGGATGAAGAACTGGACCGCATCGACGACCGGATCAGCGCGCTGGAAGAAGAAACGGAAACGCTGGAAGGGGAAGAGAAAGATCTGACCTTCCGGATGGAAAAGGGCAACAGCGCCATTATGGCTTTCATGGATCAGAAGGCGCAGATCACAGCTTCCCTGGCCGCGCTGGATGCCCGCGAGGAACAGACGGCGGAACGGCTGGCCGCCCTGCAGCGGGAAAAGGAAGCCGTTACGGCGCAGATCGCGGAGCTTCGGGCGGATCATGACGCCCAGCGGGAAACGCTCGGCCTGCTGGAAACGGAGATCGCGGGCCTCACGGGCCGCCTGGAAGCGGACCGCGATGAAGAACGCAGACTGCGGACCGGCCGCGCGGAGCGGGAAGAAGAAAAACAGCGCCTGGAGCGCGAACTCGGCATTCTGCGCTCGCGCCGCGAAAACCTGAACAACCTGATCGAACGCTATGAAGGCTACGGCGGAAGCGTCAAGGCCATCATGGAGAAGAAGGACCGCTTCCCCGGCATCTGCGGGGTCGTGGCGGATATTATTTCCACCGAGAAGAAGTATGAGACCGCCGTCGAAACGGTGCTGGGCGGCCGGATCCAGAACATCGTAACGGAATCCGAAGACGCGGCCAAATCCCTGATCGGCTATCTGAAAACGAACCGGCTGGGGCGCGCCACGTTCCTGCCGCTCGATGCGGTGCGCGGAGACCGCGGCCTGTCCCGTCCGGAAGCGCTGAAAGAGCCCGGCGCCATCGGTACCGCCGCCTCTCTGGTCAGCGCGGATGCCCGCTATCAGGGCATCGTTAACTTCCTGCTGGGCCAGACGCTGGTAGCGGATCATATGGACCACGCGCTGGCCATCGCCCGGAAGTACCAGTACCGCCTGTCCGTCGTTACCCTGGAAGGCGAATACCTGACGCCCGGCGGCGTAATGTCCGGCGGCGCGTATAAGAACAATTCCAACCTGCTGGGCCGCCGGCGTGAGCTGGAGACCCTGGAGGCGGAAGAAAAGAAGAAGCAGGCCCGCCTTGTCAAAATCCGGGAAGAACTCAAGGAAACCGGCGCGTCTCTGGAGAGCCTTGCCTCCCGGATCGCCGAGACCGATCTGCGCCTGCGCCGCTTATCGCTTCAGGCCGCGGCCCTGAAGGCACAGTGGGAGGGAAAGAAGCAGGATCTGGACCGGCTCGGGACCAGCCTGTCCGCAGTCACGGAAGAGGAAGAGAAGCGCACCCGCGAAACGGAAGAGATCCGTTCCCGGCGCGAGACCGTAAGCCGGGACGTCAGTACGCTGGATACGGACAGCGAAAGCCTCCGCGCCCAGATAACGGAACTGGCGGTCCGCCTGGACAAGGTCCGGGAAACGTACCGCGAGCGCTCCGCGGCCCTGGAAGCCCTGCGCACGGAATTCTCCAACGTCTCCCAGAAGGGCGATTTCCTGCTGGAAAACGTCAAGCGCTGCAATGACGAGATCGCCCGCAGCCGGAGGGAAAAAGCCGAACTGCTGGAAGGCAATATCTCCGTAGAGCAGGTGACGCGGGAACGCGAAGAGGAGATCCGGACGCTGCAGGCGCAGATCGATGAAGCGGAAGAAGAGATGCGCCGTCTGGAGCAGCTGCAGCAGGAAGACGAAGCCGTCAAAGAAGAACGCCGCGAGGAGCAGCACAACTACTTCGAAGCCAAAGAAGCCGTTGCCCAGCGCATCGCTCTTCTGGACCGGGAGATCTACCGCCTGCAGACGCAGCAGCAGCGCCTCGAAGAGCAGATCGAAAAACAGGCCGAGTACCTGTGGGCGGAATATGAAATGACGCCGTCCCAGGCCAAGGCCATCCGCAATCCGGAAATCAAAAACCCGGCGGAAGTGCGGCGCTTTATCGCGCAGCACAAGAAAGCCATCCGGGATCTGGGTCCGGTCTATGTGGAGTCCATCGAGAAATACAAGGAAGTATCGGAGCGCTACGAGTTCCTGAAAGCGCAGCAGGAAGACCTGATCAAGGCCGAGAAGGAGCTGCAGGACATGATCCGGGAACTGGAGAAAGGCATGCGGGAGCAGTTCCGCGAGCAGTTTGCCCTGATCCGGCAGGAATTCTCCCGCGTATTCGGCGAACTGTTCGCCGGCGGCAAAGCAGACCTGATCCTGGAGGACCCGGACGACGTCCTGACCTCGGGCGTCATCATCAATGCGCAGCCGCCCGGCAAGAAACTGCAGAATATGATGCAGCTTTCCGGCGGAGAAAAAGCCCTGACCGCGATCGCCCTGCTGTTCGCGATCCAGAACCTCAAGCCTTCCCCGTTCTGCCTGCTGGATGAGATCGAAGCGGCGCTGGACGAGCCCAATGTCAAGCGGTTCGCGGACTATCTGTACCGCCTCCGGGGCACGACCCAGTTCCTGATCATCACGCACCGCCGCGGCACCATGGAAATGGCGGATAAGCTCTACGGAATCACCATGCAGGAAAAAGGCGTCTCGGCGCTGGTTTCCGTCAACCTGACGGATCCGGCCAGCCGGGATATCCTGGACGAAGAATAAAACCCGCGGGGCCCCAGCGGCGCCCTGCCCCTATGAATACAGGAGTCAGATATGGCCGGATTTTTCAGCAAACTGAAAAACTTGTTTACCGTTTCCGACGTGTCGGAAGAATTCTATGAGGAACTGGAGGAGCGCCTGATCTTAAGCGACGTCGGCGCCGTGACCTCGGAGATGATCGTGGAACGCTTAAAGAGCGTTGCCTGGGACCGCCAGATCCTGCGCACGGAGCAGCTGCGCCGGCTTTTGAAGGAACAGCTGCAGGAGCAGGTCATGTGCGTAAAGCCTTCCTATCCCTGGGAGGACGAAAAGGCGCTGCTCTTCATCATCGGCGTCAACGGCGTAGGCAAGACCACGTCCATCGGCAAACTGGCCTATGCGCTGCGGAAGCAGGGCAAAAAAGTCATCATGGTCGCGGCGGACACCTTCCGGGCCGGCGCCGCGGATCAGCTGACGATCTGGGCCGAGCGCGCCGGAGCCGATATCGTGGCGCAGCACGAGGGCGCGGACCCTTCCGCAGTGCTGTATGACGGGATCGCGGCCGCTCATGCCAGAAATGCGGATACCGTGATCTGCGATACCGCCGGCCGCCTGCATAACAAGAAAAATCTGATGCAGGAGCTGGAAAAAATGCACCGCGTCGTCATGAAGGCCGGGGAGGATTATCAGGTCAAGAGCCTGATCGTGCTGGATGCCACGACCGGACAGAATGCGCTGAACCAGGCCCGCGCTTTCAAGGAAGTGACGGACGTGGACGGGATCATCCTGACCAAGCTGGACGGCACGGCCAAGGGCGGCGTGGTCCTGAGCGTGCAGATGGAGCTGGAACTGCCCGTGCTCTACGCCGGGACCGGGGAAAAACTGCAGGATCTGGAAAAATTCGACGCGCACGCGTTTGTGGAAAAGATGTTTGAGGACGAGGACTGAATCCTCTGATACGGAAGCATTCCGGGAGAAGGACCCATGGCATTCACACACCTTCATCTTCATACGGAATACAGCCTGCTGGACGGCTCCTGCAAGATCGGGGAGCTGGTGCAGCGGATCAAGGAGCTGGGCATGGATTCCGCGGCCATTACGGACCACGGCGTCATGTACGGCGTCATTGATTTTTACAAGGCCTGCAAAGCCGCCGGGATCCATCCGGTCCTGGGCTACGAGGCCTATGTCGCGCCGGGCTCGCGTCTGGACCGGGAAGCCGGCGCGGGGGATGAGCGCTATCATCACCTGATCCTGCTGGCGGAGAACGATCGGGGCTACGCGAATCTGATGAAGATCTGCTCCATCGGCTTTATCGACGGCTTCTACTACCGGCCCCGTGTGGATAAAAGCGTTCTGCGCCAGTATGCGGAAGGCATTATCTGCCTGAGCGCCTGCCTGGCCGGAGAAGTGCAGCGGTATCTGGCACGGAACCTGTACGAAGAGGCGAAAAAAGCCGCGCTCGAATACCGGGAGATCTTCGGAGAAAACAACTACTTCCTGGAAATGCAGGACCACGGCCTTCCCGAACAGAAGACCGTGAACAGCGGCCTGATCCGTCTTTCCCGCGAAACCGGGATCCCGCTGGTGGCGACCAATGACGTGCACTATATCAACAAGGACGACGCGGAAGCCCACGACCTGCTGATCTGTATCCAGACCGGCAAAAAAGTCAGCGACGAGAACCGGATGCGCTATGAAGGCGGCCAGTATTACTTAAAGAGCGAAGAGGAGATGAAGGAAGTCTTCCCTTACGCCGCGGAAGCCCTGGAGCGCACGCACGAGATCGCCATACGCTGTCAGGTCAATATCGAATTCGGCCACACGCGCCTGCCGCATTTTGCCGTGCCCGAAGGCGAAACCAACGAGTCCTATCTGCGCCGCCTCTGCGAGGAAGGCCTGAAGGACCGGTACCCGGAAGTAACGCCCGAGATCAAAAAGCGTCTGGATTACGAACTCTCGGTGGTCGCCGAAACAGGCTAAGTGGATTATTTCCTGATCGTCTGGGACTTTATCCACTTTGCCGTTACGCACGGGATCCCGGTGGGACCCGGCCGCGGCTCCGGCGCCGGCTCGCTGGTGGCTTACTCCCTGAAAATCACGGATATCGATCCGCTTTCCTATAAACTGATCTTTGAGCGCTTCCTGAATCCCGAACGGGTCAGCATGCCCGATATCGACGCGGACTTCTGCTATGAACGCCGCGGCGAAGTGATCGACTACGTGACCCGGAAATACGGCGCGGACAGCGTGGTGCAGATCGCCACCTTCGGCACGCTGCAGGCACGCGGCGTGATCCGGGACGTCGGACGGGTGCTGGATTATCCCTACGCCCTCTGCGACCAGATGGCCAAGCTGGTCCCCCGCGGCCAGAACAACCGCAACGTCACGCTGGACGAAGCGCTGGAAACGAGCCGGGATCTGAAGGAATTCTGCGAAAAGGACGAGCGGGCCGCCCGGATCATGAAATTTGCCAGACGGCTGGAAGGCCTGCCCCGCCACGCGTCGACCCATGCGGCCGGCGTCGTGATCTGCGGCGAGCCGGCCTACGATTTCGTCCCGCTCTCCCGCAGCCCGGAAGGTCAGCTGACCACCCAGTTCCCTATGACCACCATCGAAGAACTGGGGCTGCTCAAAATGGATTTCCTGGGCCTGCGCACGCTGACCGTGATCCGGCAGGCAAAGGATTTCATCTATGCGCAGACCGGGAAAAAGATCGACTTCAGCCGGATGCGCTATGATGATCCGAAAGTATTTGAAATGATCTCATCCGGCCGCGACGAAGGCGTCTTCCAGCTGGAATCCTCCGGCATGAAAAGCTTCATGCGGGAACTGAGACCGGCCAATATCGAGGACCTGATCGCCGGCATTTCCCTCTACCGTCCGGGGCCCATGCAGTTCATTCCGGACTATATCCGCGGCAAAAACGATCCGGCGTCCGTCCGGTACCTGACGCCGCTGCTGGAGCCGATCCTGGCCGACACCTACGGCTGCATGGTCTACCAGGAGCAGGTCATGCAGATCGTGCGCGACCTGGGCGGCTATTCGATGGGCCGCAGCGATCTGGTCCGCCGCGCCATGAGCAAAAAGAAAGAAGCGGTCATGCGGAAGGAACGCCAGAATTTCGTCTACGGAAACGAAGCGGAAGGCGTCCCGGGCTGCGTATCCCGCGGCATTGCCCCGGAAACGGCCAACACCATCTTCGATCAGATGATGGATTTTGCCCAGTATGCGTTCAACCGGTCTCATGCGGCAGGATACGCGGTCGTAGCCTACCAGACGGCCTATCTGAAATGCTTTTACCCGGTGGAATATATGGCAGCGCTCAT
>CADBQE010000128.1 GCA_902796695.1 uncultured Lachnospiraceae bacterium | reverse complement strand
TGAACGCCGCCGCGGACTATATCGTCTGCCGCCGCGATCCGCTTCCGAACCGCCTGCTCAAAAAAGGCCAGTACGAACTGGTGCAGACCGCGAATTTCTTCTTCTCGTACCGATATTACGATTACTATCTGTACAAAAAAACGGGGCCGTGACGGTCCCTTGACTCCGGAAAGCAAAAAGGGAGAGACGGCTGTCCGTCTCCACATCGCAAGTATTCTACGGTCCGATTATTGCTCCTGTGCCAGGATCTGAAGCAGACGTTCCTCTTCCCCCTGTTTCATATGGTAGCTTTGATTAGAAGTCGGATATAATCCCGATTTAACTTCGTCTGCAAAGCACGAAACGCTTTCAAGAATCACATGACGAAGGTCTGCATAGTGCTTTGCAAATTTCGGGGTCCTCTCATAGAACCCCAGCATGTCATACCAGTTAATCATAGGACTGTCGCTGTATGGCCCGCATCCTGTTCCCAGTATCGGTACGGACGACCGTTCGTAAATGATTTTTGCGACCTCCTCCGGCACCGCTTCCAGCACGATGGCTATGCACCCGGCTTTTTCCAACGCTTCAACGATCTTGATCAGGCTGACTGCCGCTTCCGCACTCCGCCCCTGCGTCTTGTATCCGCCCTGTACGATAGCACTTTGCGGGGTAAGACCGGTATGTCCGATAACCGGTATACTGGCCTTTACGCAGGCCTCAATCACAGGCACCAGTTCCAGTCCGCCCTCCATTTTGACGCAGTCCATGTCGGCTTCAATAAGATAGCGTGATGCGTTTTTTACGGCTTCTTCCACGGATGTCTGGTATGTCATGTACGGCATATCTCCCATAATATAGCAATGAGGTGCGCCGCGCCGCACAGCTTTGGCATGCTCAATCATAATATCTAAAGTTGCCTTGATTGTGCTGTTCTCTCCCAGCATAACCGTCGCGAGCGAATCACCAACATTAATGATTTCAATCCCGGCCTCTTCGGCCAGCACCGCCATGGGATAATCATACAATGCCGTTCGGGGCATTTTAATCCCGTTGGCTTTGTTGGCGTAAATGGTTTCCAGTGTAATCTTTTTCTTTAAACTAGTATCCTGGTTCATTTCTTCTCCTTCATCGGATAAAACTCATTATACGTCGTTGGGGTGTGTCCGGACACGGGTGCACCGGAAACGCTTCTTCACGTATTCGCAAAGCCCATACCATGTTTTCGGCCAAAATAGTAAGGCTGTCATTTCCTTCGGTGTCTTCCCTGGCTTCTCCCGGATCTCTTCCATGAATGATCGTCCAGTAACTTCCTGTGGCAATTAACATTTCAGAATAACTCAAGTAACGCATTAGATTATCATAAGCGGCGCTGCCTCCGGAGCGACGAACAGCTACAACTGCTGCTCCAATTTTGCCGCGGAGTTTTCTGTCACGGGAAAGAATATAGAAAGCCCGATCAAGGAAACACTTCATAGGGCTGGCAATTCCCGCAAAATAGACAGGACTGCCCAAAATAATGCCGTCCGCATCTTCTAGTTTACGGATCCATAGATTAAGATCGTCACCCGTTATGGCACACATGCCTGTTTTTGCACAGGCTCTGCAACCGGAGCAAGGAGAAATCAGCGCACTCCCGACCTGAAGGATCTCTGTTTCGATTCCATGGTTTTCAAGTACAGACGATACCACCTTCAAGGCATAGGCTGTGTTTCCGTTTACGTTTGGGCTTCCGTTGCATGCAATTACTTTCAAACGCATCCCTCTTTCTATAATCTCCCGGCATTATTCCAGGAAGGATAATACCGGGAGACACAACAAAACCAGTCAAGGACAATTTACTGAACCACGTTACAGAAACTCATGGTAAACGGAAACCATGTCCTCTTTCCCGCGATTTTCCGCAATCGCCTTCTCATAATAGCTTCTGGCCAGCCTTGCAACATCCATTGGAATGTTTTTCGTAGCTCCCCAATCGATCGCCAGTGAAAGATCCTTGTAGCTGATCTCAACAGTTGCCCAGGGTTCATAGTCATCGTCGACAACTTTTTGGAAGCGCTTCGAAAACTGGTTGGAAGTCCCGCCGCTGACCTTCAGAATATCAAAGAGTTTCTGCGGATCAAGCCCATATTTTACGCCAAGGGAAAACGCCTCAGACGCAACGACAAGATTTCCCATAGACATAGTGTTGTTGACAATTTTAACTGCCTTGGCGGAACCCGGCTGTTCCCCAACAAAGAACTGCTTCGCTCCGAGGCAATCAATAATATCCTGGCAGCGCTCTCTGATTTCTTCCTTCATGGCGAAAATCATAATCAGCTTGCCATTCCTGGCCTCCTTCGGGCCGCCGCTGATCGGGCAATCCACCAGATAAACGTTGTTTGCTTCCGCCTCTTTCGCACAGAATTCGACTTCTTCCGGCATTGTCGAAGATGTCTCAAACACAATGTCTCCCGGCTTTAACAGTTTGAGAAAGCCTTTTTCCACCAAAACATCCTTGACCACTTTGCCGTTTGGCAGAGAAGTCAGGAAGTAATCGCAGTGTTTCGCGATCTCCTCGAGCGTCGTACATATTTCGGCGCAATCTCTGTACTGCTCGGCAACAGCCTCAACATTGTCATACACATAGACGGAAAATCCGGCATCTGCCAGGCACCTTGCCATATTTCCGCCCATATGACCGGCGCCGATCACTCCGATTTTTTTGCTCATAACGCATTCCTTTCTTATTCCTCGTCCGGAAAGCTCTTGTGCTCCAGGACTTTTTGATCGTGACCCGGAATGACGATCATTCCCGTCTCTTTTACCATTTTATTCAGCTTCACGGCGCTGTAGTAGGCTTTTTCAAGGCTCAGGCACAAGGCACTGGTTTTGATCTCTCCGTTCTCAATATTGTCATACAGCGGAATCGCATCGGATCCGAGGAAATAAGGGCCCTTATCGGTTTCGACATAAACCCCCATAACACCGGCGCTATGTCCGGGGATCTCAATCAACTTGATTCCGGGCATAAAATCCACATCGCCCTGAACAAAGTTCCATTTCACAGGCTGCTGAGCATATGGCGGAACAACGCCGTATTTAAATGATTCATACGTTTTGTAGAAACGCGGAATCGGATTGATGCTGTCCAGGATTTCATCCAGCTGCACATACACCTGAGCATTGGGAAACATATGAAGGTTTCCGCAATGGTCCCAGTGCAGGTGTGTCAGAATGACAATCTCAATCTCTTCCGGATCAATCCCCGTTGCCCGTTTCAGAGCCACATCCGGCTTCTCTTCCGGCGCCCTTGTATATGTTTTGCTGTGCAGCTTGCCGCTTTCGGACTCGGGATCTCTGCCGCCGCAGTCGACAAGTATTTTTTTCTCTGCGCCGTCGATGTAAAACATCATGTGAGGGATATCAACAGCAGGAAGCTGAGGAGCTCCGTCCACGAAATAGGACTTCCCCCATTTCTCGTTACCCACTTTGATCGGGATAATTCGCATACCCATGTTCTTTTCCGCCTTTCTCAACTTATTTGATTAAAAACATTGACAGGGGCTCAATATAGGTGACAAGCAGTATTCCTATGATGCCCCAGATACAGTAGGGGATGATTTCCTTATACAACGGTTCGATCTTAATCCCCGTCATATTGGCTGAGACAAAGAGTGAAGTTCCAAACGGAGGCGTGATCATGCCCATGGAAAGATTGATGCACGCGATACAACCGAAGTGAACCAGATTGATGCCCAAATTCTGAGCAGCCCGGTAAACCAAGGGTATAATCAGCAGGATTATGACAGAAGTGTCCATAAACATGCCGCAGATCAGGAACACAACATTGATCAGCAAAAGGAACAAAAACTTTGTATTCATGAAAGACGACAGGAAATTCATGACACTGCTTGGGATATTCAGAATGGCCATCACCCATCCAAAGAAATTGGCCGTCGCGCAAAGAAGCATAATGGTAGCACTGGTCACAGCACTTTTAACGATCGTCTGATAAAACTTCTTAATTGTCAGCTCGCGATAAACAAAGAATCCTACAAGCATAGCATATACACATGCAATAATAGCCGATTCCGTGGGTGTGCAGATGCCGGAATAAATCCCGCCGAGAACGATTACCGGCATAAGAATCGCCCAAACACCTTCTTTCATGGCACGCCAGAAAGGGATCTGTTCCTCGGGCTCTTCCTGTTTTTCCGCAGGAGCACTTTTAACAGGAACCCTTTTGTCGTATCCACGCCGGTGAATATAGATCATAGCGGCCATAATATACATACAGCACATTATAATTCCCGGGACAATATCCGCGATAAACAGGCTCGCAATGGAAGCCCCGGTTACGTTAGCATACAAGATCAGTGTAATAGAAGGCGGGATCATAGTTCCCAGGGTTCCGCCCGCGGCCTCTAACGCGGCCGTAAAAGTTTTTCCATAGCGGTTATTCTTGGTCATTTCCGGATACATAATCCCGCCGATAGCTGCGGTTGTCGCCAGCGCCGAACCGGATAACGCTCCGAAAAGTGCACAGGCAACAAGAGAAACTACGGCAAGAGCTCCGCGGAGTTTGCCAAAGAAAGCCATGACGAAGTTGATCAGACGCTTTGAAATACCGCCCTGCAGCATCAGGTCGCCCGAAATAACGAAGAAAACGATGGCAAGCATCGGCATGGAGTCAATAGCGACCCACAAACGCTGTGGAAACACCAGAAGAGGAATCTCACCTTTGGAAAGCAGCGCAAAAATCCCGGACCAGCTTAAGCTGAATGCGACAGGTATACCGATGATCATGAAAAGGATGAGACATACAATCAGGATGGTTGAGCTCATTGCGTTAACTCCTCCTTCTTAACAAACCGATCATAGAGTTCAAAAAGGCAATAAATACAACCTAAGTATCCGCCCAGCGGCAAAGCGAGATAGGCAATCCCCATTGAGAGCCCCATTGCCGGCGATTCAGCCGCCATGTTCTTCGCAGCCAGCTGCTGCCCGTAAATTGCCAGAACAATGAAGAACGAAACCTGCATAATAATTGCAACCACGGTCAAGATCTTCCCCGCGACGGGCGATTTTTTATTAATAATGTTGTAAACAGCCTCGATCGTGACGAACTGCTTTCTTCTCACCGCCAAAGAGGCGCCGATCATTGTAAGCCAGACATACAGATAACGCATCAACTCTTCACTCCATGAAAGGGAAGCGTTCAAAAGATAACGATAGACTATCTGCAGAATGCCGGAGATCAACATAGTTATGGTGACAACAAAAAGCATCGCTTCTACGATTTTGTCCACTATGTTCATAATCGAATCAATTCTTTTTTTCATACCGGACGGTCCTTTCTGAAAGGGGGCCTTGCCGGGCCCCCTCAAATCTCCGGGGAGAACAATCTACCGGCCCAGAGCCGTCTCGATTTTCTCAAGATAGACGCCGTATTTCTGGATCATTTCCGGGTCTTCATAAACCGGATGCATGGCGGCAGCCCAGGCGTCTTTATCAACGTTCTCTTCGATCTGTACGCCTTCAGCCAACATTAAGCCTTTGACTTCTTCATTCCGTGCTGCACAGGCCTTTCTCTGAACCGTAGTCGCTTCCTTAGCGCATTCCATGATCAGAGCCTGATCTTCAGCCGAGAACGAATTCCATACGTTCAGGTTCATAATCAGGTTTGCAGTGGAATAGAAGTGCTCAGTCATCGAAATATAAGGAGAGACTTCGTAGAACTTATAATCGTAAATAGACTTCAGCGGGTTTTCCTGACCCTGAACGGTTCCCTGCTGCAGGGCGGTTACCAGTTCAGAAGCAGCTACAGGCGTAGCATTCGCACCAGCTGCATTAAAGGCAGCCAGATGAACGGGCGTTTCCATCGTGCGGATCTTATAACCTTTGATTTCAGAAGGATCCGTCACAGTCTTGTCAACGAGAGTCAGATTTCGGAACCCGTTTTCCATGTAGGCAAGACCTTTGATGTTATGCGCCTCCAGTGTGGCAAAAAGTTCGGTTCCGATTTCACTGTCCAGGATTCTGTATGCCTCTTCGTGGGACTTGAACAGATAAGGGAAATCCAGAACCCCCATGTCCGGAGACAGATTCACGCAGAATGCATTGGTAACCACGGCACATTCAATGGTTCCCATGCTGACGCCTTCCGTGATATCACGTTCTCCGCCGAGCTGAGCATTGGCATACATCTCAAATTTGATGCGGCCACCCGATTTTTCGGTAACGAGATCCGCAAATTTTTGTGCACCGGTGTGGTAGGGATCAGCTTCACTCATAACATGAGCGATTTTGAGCGTGTACGTTTTGCCCTCAGAAGCGGTTGTCGTAGCGGCAGCGTTGCCTCCCGTTGTGGCCGCCGTGGTGGTGCCGGAATTTCCGCCACAAGCTGCCAGCATACAGACTGAAAGGGCAAGAACAAGGATCAGGGACACAGTTTTTTTCATAGTTTCCTCCTTTGGTGTTATTTTGAAGCTTCTTTAAAAGCCTTAGTTACGTCTTCTCCGTCCTCGACCAATTGGGCGACTTTTGTTTCCAGAACGAAGATTTTCTCTGCTTCTTCCAAAACTCTTTCGGCATCTTTCGGAGAGATGACAACAATACCTGTGCTGTCCATGACAATGATATCTCCCGGTTTGATTTGCGTTCCATTGATCTCAACAGGGACATTGATTCCAACGGTCTCGATCAATGCGGCGCTTTTGACAGGATTTCCTCCCAAAAGATGAATCGGGAAATCAAGTTCATAGAGTTCTTCAATATCCCGCAGGCATCCGTTCACCAGAAAGCCCGCCGCCTTCTTTTTCATGGCTTTTTCCGCCAGAAACGATCCACCTGAGCACACGTTCATCTTCCCGCCGACATCGATAACCAGAAGATCCCCCTCCTCCAGCTCACTGTCAATGTATTTGGGGTGCCGAATCAGTGACACGGGAGAATACGGCTCTTTCCGCATTGCCTGCTGAATGGTCACGGCATAGCCGGCAGTTCTTCTTTGACCGATACGCAGCGGCGGAATACCGTCCACCGTGTGGCAAACCATCCCTAAGTCATAGATGGCGTCGCAAATGTTCCCGGTCGGCAGTTTCGAAAACCGCTCAAGCAATTCCATCTTTTCCATCTTCTGCTCCGTTAACTGAAAAAGCGGCTTCTCCAAAACGATTCAACTTCCGGGTTGCAGGCATTGGTAATCTTGCCGGTCAAGCCGTCAATCGTGTTTTGTGCGGCAACAACAGCTAATCTTGCAAGCCCCGGACCAGCCCAGCCGGCGTTATGAGGGGTAAGAATGACGTTTTCATGGAGATCCAGCAGAGGATAATCCGGGAGAACCGGTTCGGGACCGTCATGGGTGTCAATGCCCGCACCGGCGATCTGTCCTGCCCGAAGCGCCTCGTTGAGATCCTTTACCTTGACGATAGGTCCCCGTGCGGTATTGATAAGATATGCCGTGGGTTTCATCAGGGACAATTCCCTGGCTCCCACCAGGCCTCTCGTTTCCGCAGTCAGAGGGCAGTGTACGGACACAACATCCGAGACACTCCAGAGAGTTTCCCAGTCCACTTTCTTCACGTTGAGTCCGGCTCCTTCGATCTGTTCTTCTGTCAGATAAGGATCATAAGCAATCAGATTGCAATCCCAGCCCTGCAGGCGCCTGGCCACCATTTTGCCGATATTCCCGAAGCCGACAAGACCGATCGTAGAGTGGAAGATCTCCTCGGACAAAGTCGAATTATCTCTCCAGAAGCCTTCACGCAAGTGCCGTTCTTCATAAGGGAGTTTCTTCAGCAATGCAAGCATCAGTGTGATTGCATGCTCTGCAACAGTCAGCGTATTCTGACCGGGGGTATTGGTGACAAGGATTCCTTTCTCGGTTGCTGCCGGAATATCGACATGGTCCATTCCGATTCCGGTCTTGGTGATCATCTGCAGTTTATCACACTGCATTATGATATCCCGGGTAAACGCTTCGCGGTGCATGCCGATAACTGCGTCATACGTGTTGCCGATCTCAATGAGTTCTTCTTTCGAATAAACCTTATCCGTTTCCGAGACAAATGGTCCGACAGATAAATCACAGCCGGATTCCCGATATAGTTTGAATTGATCAACATATACATCGATGCCGTCAATAGGCTCGAGATAGAAGACTTTTTTCCCTACCAGTTCGTTCATGTTTTGTTCCTCGTTTCTTTTTTGCTTGCACGTGCTTCACACGCCCCATTTCCCACCAACAGATTTTGGCTTGTATCACTTGACTGTATTGTACCTCTCTGATATATATAAGTAAAATAGCCGGTTTCTAAAAAGCGATTACTTTTAGTAATAGTACCGGTCAAAAGGAGCAGCCCCATGGATATCCGCTCATTGACACAGTTTCTTGAAGTAGCCAGGAATCAGAGCTACACAAAAGCGGCACAAAAAATGTTTCTGGCCCAACCGACCCTGACAAAAACCATAAAGGGACTGGAATCAGAATTAGATGTCAAGTTATTTGTTCACCAGGGGCAGAGAATCGTGCTTACCGATTACGGCAACCAACTCGTGCGTTTGGCAGAGCCTCTCGTAAATGAATTTAACAGGCTTCCTGAACTGATTCACGATATCGGGAACAATCCCGTCGGTCCTGTAAATGTGAGTACAACACCTATGCTTGCAGGGCTGTATCTTGTTAATTTTCTTCCCGAGTTTAATAATCAATATCCCGCCATCGACCTCCAGCTTCGGGAGAGTAATACCTTTTCCATAATAGAAGATGTTCGGAGCAACAAAGTGGACGTCGGTTTCTGTATGGATACTGAGGAATTACAGAAGAGTTCAGATTTAGAATTACGTAAACTGTTTTCAAAACAGATCATTGCCCTGATTCACAATCAGAACCCTCTTTCCCAGAAAGAAAGCATATCAATTGAGGACCTGAAAGACGAAAAGATTAACACATATGTGTTTGGACATGCCATGAACAGAGAACTGTATCATCGGTGCCAGAATGCCGGCTTTCTGCCGCAAATTAATTTTTCCAGCAACGTGACACTGTTTCTGATCCGTCTGACGGAGGCCGGCAGCGGAATCACAATCATGCCGAAAGCATATCTCAGAAGTAATCCGAGCCACGGTACGATTGCTGTTCCCTTTGAACCGATATTCCCTTGGGAATGTTATATGATACTGAAGAAAGGACGTTATCTGTCTGAAGCGAGCCGGGTATTTGTTGATTATGCCATGAATTATTTCAAAAACCTGGACTAAAGATCCGGGGATGGCTGTCAACCATCCCCGGAAAAGAAATAGTCAGAAGCCGCCTCCGCATACATTGAGGATTTCTCCGGTGATGTATGAGGCATCATCCGAGGCGAGAAACGCAACAGCAGCTGCTTCTTCCGAAGGCTCGGCAAGGCGGTGCATGGCTACATTCCACAGCATTTTTTCGCTGACGCCCTGTTCATCACGGATTTTCCATAAGGCGCGGATCCGTTCGCCGCTGGCACAATAACCGGGGGCAACCGCATTCACCCGGAACCCCTGAGGTGCGAATTCTTTAGACATATGCTTTGTAAGACTGACAATCGCGCCTTTTGATGCCGCATAATGAGGGCGGGCATATTCATTGGGGACGATTCCTGCCTGGGAAGCAAAGTTCACAATATTCCCGGCCGTTCCATGTTCAAGGTGCGTCCGAATGAATTCCTGCCCAAAAAAGAACGTACTTTTCGCATTCAGATTCATTATCAGATCCCAGCGTTCTTCCGTAACCTCAAGTAAATGAGTCGGACATCCCGGGAGGGAACCTCCGGCAACGTTGATCAGTGTGTCAACAGTCCCGAAAAGTTTCCATCCTTTAGCAACAGCAGCCTTGGCATTCTCCAGCTTTGTCACGTCACAAACCATCGAAAATACGGTTCCGGGATTTGATTGGTCAAACCGGTTCTGCAAAGCCTGCAGCGTTCCCTCATTGATATCGACAGCAAGAACGCGGGCGCCTTCATCAACCAGTCTTTCTACCACGGCACTGCCGATCCCTCCGGATGCACCGGTAACCAACGCGGTTTTCCCCTCAAAACGGTTTAACATATTTGTTCCCCCCCATCCTTTATAGATACCGGTTCACTAGAAGCATAAATTCATCGTCCGTCAGAGAACGCTTCACTTCCAACGCCTTCTGCTTCACATCCTGCAGGAGGGCCCGGATCCGGTCTTCTTCCAGAGAGATCCCTTTCGCCAGCAGCTTCGCTTCTATTGACTTTGTGCCGCTCTTTTTCCCAATCAGGATTTCCCTCTTGGCGCCGACAAGTTCCGGTGCATACGCTTCTGCGACGAAAGGCTCTTCCAGGACACCCGCGACGACCATACCGGATTCATGGCTGAAGGAATGTTTTCCGACGACCGGTTTATGATTCTGCAGCGGAGTATTGGAACGCTCCTCTACAAGCCGGGACACTTCAACCAGACGTGTCAGATCCACTCCGAGATCTTTCCCGTACAGCATCTTCAAAGCCATAAGGGTCTCTTCTGTCGACGTGTTGCCGGAACGCTCCCCTATCCCATTGATCGTAGTTGATAGCACCTCGGCGCCGCCCAGTGCCCCTGCAAGAGTGCTCGCGACGGCAAGTCCAAAGTCGTTATGGCAATGGACTTCGAGCCAGACCTTGCTGCCGAGGATATCTTTGATCCGTCGCGCAATATACCGGATCGCCTGAGGAGAAGCGGCACCGACAGTATCCACCAGCCTTACCCGGTCGATCGTACCGCACTTAACAGCTTCTTCCATGACACGATCCATAAAGGCCGGATCCGCACGTGTCGTGTCGTAAGGACTTAAGTTCACATATAAGCCTTTGTTTTTTGCGTATTCAGTCAATCTGCACATGTTGGCGATGTAGGTGTCATCATCCCATTTCAGTTTGTATTTGCGCTGAAGGGTGCCAATGGGAAGACTGATCGTAACCCCCCAAACACCAATGTCTTTTGCCAGATCAAAATCAGCTTCCAATCCTCGGACACAAGCCGTAATCCTTGAAAAATGACAGGTATCGCTGATTTCCGCGATCGCATCGGCATCTTCCTTAGAGTTACAGGGCATTCCGGCTTCTATTTCCGGAATACGCATTTCATTCAGGAGTTTTGCGATCTCGACTTTGTCTCCCTTTGTGAAAACGACACCTGCCTGCTGTTCTCCGTCGCGAAGCGTGCAGTCACAAAGAGTAAGGTTGTCATTAAAGTGAATATCGCTGATAACCTCTGGAAAATCATTAAACGGACTCAAGTAACTTGTTGGTTTCATGTGACCATCCTTTCTGTTTGTATTTCCTTAAATATACAGCGGCATGGGATATCAGTAAAATGAATTGTTTTCAGAAGGCTATAGCCGAGAGTAATGCAAGATCATCAAGTTCTTGCATAAGAGGGATTAGGTCAAAAAACTTTGAAAAGACCGGCGGCGTGTTTTACGGGCTAACCGGCGCCGGTATTACGATTACTATCTGAAAAAAACAAGGTCGTGACGGTCCCTCGGCTCCGGAAAACAAAAAGGAGACGGCTGTCCGTCTCCCTTTTCGATTGGGGCTGTTCCGTCGGGTCCTGATCTATTCGTCCTTCCCGTCCGCGGTCTTCTCCGCCGGCGCTTCTTCCGTGCTTCGCTCCTCCGTCCGTTCGCTGATGATGTAGCGTGGGCGGTGTTTGCTTTCCAGATAGATCTTTCCGACGTATTCGCCGATGATCCCGAGCGACAGCATCTGAATGCCGGTGGCGAAGCAGACGATGGCGGTGAGGGAAGCCCAGCCGGCCACGGTCTGGCCGGTGAAGTGGCGGATCAGGATCCAGAGGAGGCCGATCAGGCTGATCAGCGAAACGATGAGGCCCAGGCCGGTGATGAGGCGGATGGGCCGGATGGAGAGGCTCGTGATCCCGTCCACGGCCAGGCCCAGCATTTTTTTCAGCGGGTAATGGCTCTTGCCGGCCAGGCGCTCCTCGCGGCGGTAGTAGACGCAGGTGCTGGGGAAGCCCACCAGGGGGAACATGCCGCGCAGGTAGATGTTCACTTCTTTGAAGTCCGCGAAGGCCTGCAGCGCGCGCGCGGAGACCAGGCGGTAATCCGCGTGATTATATACGCTCTCTACGCCCATGCGGTTCATGAGTCTGTAGAAGCGGGTGGCGGTGAAGCGCTTGAAGAAGCTGTCCGTGTCGCGGTTATTGCGCACGCCGTAGACGATCTCGGAGCCGGCGGCCCAGGCGTCCACCATTTCGTCCATGGCATTGATGTCGTCCTGGCCGTCGCAGTCGATGGAGATCGTGATGTCGCAGTTGTCCTTCGACTCCATGAGGCCCGCGAGCACGGCGTTCTGGTGGCCGCGGTTGCGGCTCTGGCGGATGCCGGCAAAGTGCGGGTCCTGCGCCGCAAAGCCCCGGATCAGGTCCCAGGTCCCGTCTTTGCTGCCGTCGTCCACAAAAAGGACACGGCTGCTGTCCGTGATCTTGTTTTCACGGATCAGCTGCTGCAGCTTGCTCAGAAAGAGCGGGGCCGTTACGGGCAGCACCGCCTCTTCGTTGTAGCAGGGAATGATGATGATCAGTTTCGGAGTATAATCGCGCATAGCAGACCGCCTTGGAGGAAAGGGCGGCCGATGAGGGCCGCCCCGGATAAGAGCCGGCGGAGGATCCGCCGGGACGTGACAAAGGAACCGTCCCCCTGTCACGTTTTATTTGCTGCTGAGGTACCGGTCGATGGCGGCGGCGGCTACTTTGCCGGCGCCCATGGCGGAGATGACGGTCGCGGCGCCGGTTACGGCGTCGCCGCCGGCGTAGACGCCCTCGCGGGAGGTCAGGCCGTCTTCATTGACCACGATGCCGCCGTGGCGGTTCACTTCCAGGCCCTTGGTGGTGTCCTTGATCAGCGGGTTGGGGGAAGTGCCGATGGCGATGACGACGGTGTCCGCTTCCAGTTCGTATTCGGAGCCGGGGATCGGGACGGGACGGCGGCGGCCCTTCTCGTCGGGCTCGCCCAGTTCCATCTTGATCACGCGCATGCCGCGGACCCAGCCGTTCTCGTCCTGCAGGATCTCCACCGGGTTGCGCAGCAGCTGGAAGTCGATGCCTTCCTCCTTGGCGTGGTGGACCTCCTCCGCCCTCGCCGGAAGCTCGGCCTCCGAACGGCGGTAGACGACATGGACCTTCGCGCCCAGGCGCAGCGCCGTACGCGCGGCGTCCATCGCGACGTTGCCGCCGCCGACGACCGC
>CADBQE010000127.1 GCA_902796695.1 uncultured Lachnospiraceae bacterium | reverse complement strand
GGCGGCGCTGGACACCCGCATCAAGGCGACCGTGGCTTCCACGATGTATGACATGACCCGCGTCAATGCGAAGGGGTATTTTGACAGCGAAGACAGCGAGGAGGCCCGGTATCAGAAACGGGCAGCCATGTGCGCGCAGCGGCTCGCGGACCTTCAGGCCGGGGAATACCAGCTCGGCGGCGGTGTCGTCGACCCGCTTCCGGAAGATGCCCCGTACTTCGTAAAGGACTACTACGATTACTACAAGACCGGACGCGGCTATCACGCCAGATCCCTCAATTCCAACGGCGGCTGGAACGTCATCGGCTGCGAGTCCTTCCTGAACCAGCCGATCCTGAAGTATACAAACGAGATCCGCTCCGCCGTGCTGGTCATGCACGGCGATAAGGCGCACTCCTTCTATTTCGGCCGGGATGCCTATGCGGATATGGTTAAGGACAGCCGGTACACGGACAACAAGGAGCTGCTGGTCATTCCGGGCGCTTCCCATACCGATCTTTATGACGGCGGCAGCAGGCACGCGATCCCGTTTGACAGGCTGGAAAGCTTCTTTGCGGAATATCTGAAATAATAAGGGGGACGGGCCATGGCCGTACGGTCCTTCTGAACAGCGGCTATTCCATGCCGATCATGGGGCTCGGCACGTATGCCCTTGACCATGATACCTGCATCAATTCGGTGAAAACCCTGCTGAAAAACGGAGGCAGGCTCATCGATACGGCCTATATGTATCACAACGAAGACGCCGTCGGGGAAGGCGTCCGCCAGGCCATGAAGGAGTACGGCATTCCCCGCGGGGAGATCTTTGTGATCACGAAGCTTTATCCGAATCAGTTCGGCGATCCGGAAGCCGCGATCGACACGGCGCTGGAAAAGCTGGATATCGGGTATATTGACATGATGCTTCTCCATCATCCCGGAACGGACGATGTGAAAGCCTATAAAGCCATGGAGTCGTACGTGAAACAGGGAAAGATCCGCTCCCTGGGCCTCTCCAACTGGTATGTGAAGGAACTGAACAGTTTTCTCCCGCAGGTGACGATCCCTCCGGCCCTTGTGCAGAACGAGATCCATCCGTACTATCAGGAGCGGGACGTCGTGCCTTTTATTCAGGAAAAAGGCATTGTGGTCCAGTGCTGGTACCCGCTGGGCGGGCGGGGGCATACCGCGGAGCTTCTGGGGAATGAGACGATCGTGACTATCGCGAAAGCCCACGGCGTCTCGCCGGCGCAGGTGATTCTCCGCTGGGATCTGCAGCGGGGGATCACGGTGATTCCGGGCTCCTCCGATCCGGATCATATCCGGGAAAACCTGGACCTGTTCGGATTTGAGCTGACGGAAGAGGAAATGGCGGCGATCGGCGCGCTGGACCGGGGCGAAAAGCACGACTGGTACTGAAACGGCGCGGATCCGCGGCCGGATTTGAGCCCTACTCCGTCACCCGTTCGAAACAGGAGGCCAGTTCCTCCGGCGCGGCCTTAAGTCCGTGGTGAAACCACCATTTCACGGATTCCATGTAGGCGCTGCAGTAAAAGTTCATGTAATAGTCTTTCGGGATATTCCTGCCCGCAGCCCGGCGGCGGGTTCCGGAACGGCCTCGCTGCTGCTGTTCTTTATGATTCATGAGGAGATCGGCGTTCTGCTCTCGCTTCTCATCTTTCACCGGATGCCCGGAAAACTGTTCTGGATCGCCCTGGCGGTTATGGCGGCCGGCGTGTATGTCAATGTAAAAGATATTCGGGAAATGCAGAAGGAATAGGGCCTTCTATTTTGCCATGCGGACCCTGGCCGGAAACCCGGAAACGCCTTATACTGGGTATATGAAAAAGACACCGGAAACGGACAGGAGGGAAAAATGGCAAAATACGAAAAACAACTGATGTGGGCTGACTTTGACGAACTGCTGGCGAGAATAGAGCGGGGGATCCCGGAAGGAAGCGTGTCTGCTTCGCTGGAAGACGGGAGTGACTTCGCGGACGGGAATGCGCGCTGCAGTGTCCGGGTTTTCGAACGCTACAGCTATACGGGCGGCAACCGCCTGAGTCTGGCGGTCACCCTGTTCCAGGCGGCGGACGGACCGGTTCATATCTCCGCCGTGACTTCCGGCGGCAGCCGGGCCATGTTCTGGAAGGTCAATACCTGGGGAGAAGAAGCGTTTCTGGAGAAACTGACGGAACTGATCGAAGAATAAACACCGAAAATCGGAATTTTACCGGCTGTTTGCAGGAATATTATGCTACAATAAATCTGTTCGGAATTCCGGCGGCTTGACGTC
>CADBQE010000126.1 GCA_902796695.1 uncultured Lachnospiraceae bacterium | reverse complement strand
TCCGTCACGCGGCGGTTCCGGACCTCCAGCACGGAGCCTTCCGGATAGCGCGCGGCATCGTTCAGATACTCCGTTTTCCGGTCGGTCAGGAGCGTGCGCCCCTGCGCAATGCCCAGGAAGCCGAGCGCCGGGATTTTCGGCGGCATATTGCTCAGGATCTCGCCGTCCCGGTTTTTAAGCTGTTCCCGGTAGCTGTACGGATTGAAAAGCGGCGCAAACACCGCCATCAGGACCAGAAAAACAAGGAGGATGAAGGCCGCGGCGGAGGCTCTGTTCTGTCGAAACCGTTTAATCATCGCGGCCTCCTCCCAGCCGGATCCGGGGATCGATCAGCGCATACGAGATATCCGTGACCAGCACCGTGACCAGGTGAATGAGCGCATAGAAAAACAGGACCGTGATCGTAAGCCAGTAGTCTTTCGCGCCGATGGAGCGTGTCATGAGCCCGCCCACGCCGGGGATCCCGAAGATCCGTTCGATCACAAGCGAGCCCGCCAGAATATTGGTAAACAGCGGGACAATGATATTCATCACCGGGATCAGCGAATTGCGGAACGCATGCCGGAAGACGGCCTTCCGGAGGCTTAAACCCTTGGCCTGCGCGGTCAGCATGTATTCCGTCCGCATGTTTTCCGCCAGTTCCCCGCGCAGATGGCGGCAGATCATGGCGATGGGATGGAAGGTGAGCGCCAGCACCGGCATGACCAGCGAGGTGAGCCGCGTGCTCTCCGCCCCGGACGGATCATAGATCAGCGGAAGAAGGCCGGCCCGGTAGCCCAGGAAATACTGCAGCAGCGACGCCATGACAAACGAAGGCACCGAAATAAACAGCACGGTCAGCAGGCTGATCACGTGATCCGGCCACTTATTCCGCGTAAGCGCCGCCCCGGTGCCGGCCAGAATGCCGAGCGGCAGCGCGATCAGGAGCGACAGGAAATTGACGGTCAGCGTGACCGGAATGCGGCGGCCGATCACCGTCCAGACCGGCGTCATGGGCTCCAGATTCAGGGAAACGCCCCAGTAGCCCTCCGTCACGATCTCCTTCAGGTAGTAAAAATACTGGACCGGGATCGGATCATGAAGATGATGCTTTTCCTCCAGCATCCGGGTCATCTCCGCCGAATAATCGGGATCGTCAAACGGGCTGCCGGGCATCAGGCGGATCACAAAAAAGCCCAGTGTCAGAATGACAAAGAGCGTCAGGATCATAAGTCCGAAGCGTTTCAGAAGATAGCGTCCCATGGATCAAGCTCCCGAAAGCAGGGCCGCGGGGAAACGTCCCCGCGGCCCTGTCTGTGCGGTCAGGGTTACGGGATAAGGTCGGCCAGCCAGGGGCGCAGGGTAAAGCCCATGGAAGGGTTCGGTTCCTTGAGGGGGAGGATCAGTTTCGGGCTGATCAGGTACTGGAAGTTGCGTTCGAACATCGGGATCACCAGACGGTTTTCCAGGGCCTCTTTTTCCATCTGCCCGGCCAGCTGCGTGTTGTAGGCCTGGTCGGTTTTGACCCGGGGGTCGGTGGTCTGCAGGAAAATGGTTTTGTTGATGAAGGCGTTCCCGTAGGGGGCGTTGACCTTCATGTCATATTCCTCGCTGTATTTGTCAAAGACGTTGAACGGGCTGTCATCCGTCACCGCACGGCTCCAGTTGGACAGGCAGAGTTCGTAGGCGGCCGGATCGGTCCGCCAGGTCTTCATCAGATTGGCGCGGTCTTCGTTTTCCGTGATCTTCAGTTCAAAACGGTCTTCTCCGAAAATCTCCGCCAGGTGCTGCTGCAGGAACTGCGCGCAGAGGCTCTGCTCGGGGGTGGCCGGAGAAATGATCAGTTCCAGCGTCAGTTTTCCGCTTATCTTCTCCTCTTCCATGGCTTTGTCGAAGAAGGCTTTGGCTTTCGCGGGGTCGTAGCTGGCGTTTATGTCTTCACGATAGCTTTTGGCGACGTCCGTGTTCTTAAACAGCAGGCCGGTCTGCGAATCCGCCAGGGAAGTGTCCGGAATAATATAGTTGGCCGGAATGGCGGCTTCCAGTCCCGCCAGCGTGACCCGGTCCACCGCGTACCACAGCGCGTTTTTGAAATTCATGTTGTCCAGAATGGGTTTTTCCGGATTGCCGCGGTTGATCTCGATCTGCATCAGGTAGCGGGCGGGGTAGTCCAGATAGTCTTCCCGCTCCGCGTAGCGCGGCGCGATCTCCGCGTCCAGCGCCGTGGAATCCAGGTCGCCCTTTAAGTACATTTCCAGCTGCGTCTGGTAGTTTTCCACATAATACAGCGTCGCGTCCGTCAGGCGGATCTCATCCGCGAATACGTAATGCGGATTCTTTTTCAGCGTGATGGCGGAGGATTTGACCCAGTCGGTCACGTAAAACGCGCCGCAGTAAAGGGTCTTGGTGTGATCCGTGCCGTAGGCGGTGCTCCCGTCCTTCATCAGGGACGTAAAGAGCTCCGGATCGGTGGGGACGGTCCCGTAGCCGGTAAACTGCTGCATGACATTCAGGGCCGTGGACGGCGTGGCCAGCGTCAGTTCCAGCGTCAGGTCATCCACCGTTTTAATGCCCACGTCTTCCCATTTGACCGGTGCTTCCGGCTTCTGCTGGAAGTATTCTTTGGCGTTGACGATCGTGATGTAGATGGACATGTTGTCGCCGGCCCGCTGTTTTAAGACGGGGTCCAGCGCCATTTTGAAGGAATGCTCGAAGACGGCGGCGTTGATGGGCTTATCGGTCAGATTGCCCTGATGATCCGTGAAGAACAGGTTCGGACGGATCCGGATCTGCCAGACTTTCCCTTCCGCGTCCATCTGCACCGGTTCTTCCGCCGCCAGTTCGGGACGCATATAAAGCGTCTCCCGGTCTTCTTTGGCAAAACGACGGTAGAGCCTCGCCTGCGCGAAGTCATTCATCATTTCATCCGGAGTATTGGCCAGATAGGGATTGAAGGTCTTGCATTCTCCGTCGGGCATCCGCAGATGCTTGACCGCAGAAGCCTGTCCCTCCGTGGAGACGGGTTCGGATGCGGCTGTGGTCCCGCCGGAAGCCGGACCGCAGGCAGACAGGCCCAGGACGAGCGCCCAGGCCAGGATCAGAAGTCGGGTACGTTTCATTTTGTGATCCCCCAATTCTCAAAGTATTTTTATGTCATCCCGGGCACACCCGGGCAGGCACCGGTTCGGTGACAGAGGGACGGTTCCTTTGTCACATGCGGGCCGACGGCACATCGGCCCCTATGGTCAGCTCCCGGCCGTGGTCAGGAAGCGGCCGGCTTCGTCAAGATCTTCCGTAATGAGGAAGAGACTGAAGGAGGACGGGTCCGCCATTCCTTCCTGCAGGATTTTATTCTGCACCTGCCGGAAAGGTTCATAGTAACCGTCCGTCCCCAGAAGGACGAGCGGTTTATGAAGCGCACCGATCGCGTTGAGGCACAGGACCTCCGAGAATTCATCCAAAGTCCCGATGCCGCCGGGCAGGGCGATGAAGGCATCCGCCAGATCGATCATCAGGGTTTTGCGTTCCGCCATGCTGCGAACGTAGTGGATCTCCTGCAGGCCGGGGTGCACATTTTCCCGCATCGGGGAAAGATCCGGAACAACGCCCGCGGCGCGGCCGCCGGCGGCCAGAACCGTATCCGCCAGCACGGCCATCAGGCCGTAGTTTTCGCCGCCGTATACCAGTTCATGCCCGTTTTCGGCCAGAAACCGGCCCAGTTTCTCCGTCAGCTGCCGATAGGCATCCGTCCTTCCCATCCGCGATGATAAAAAGACACCGATCTTCATAGAGCCCTCCCCAACCGCGATTTCCTGCTTTTGGTGCAATTTTGTATTGTAACCGATATGCTTCCGTTTTTCAACCGGAAAGTATAAAAATGGCCAGCGTCGGGCCCCGGGAGCCCCCCCGCGGCCGTCACACGGTCCGCTGCGGTTATCGGTTTTGCCGATATTGCCTTTTTGGGACAAAACTATATGATTTTTCTTGACATTTGAGAATCAACGTGGTATTTTTTGTGTGAGCAGTACAGTAAACAATATTATTTTACAAAAAGTTTTGCGTCGCGAAAGCAAAAAACTTTCCTTTGCGCAGAGGAGTCTGACTCATGACCTTGTATCTGAAACATGAATTCCGCAAAGCATTTTCCCGGCACGAGACCTGGATCGCCCTGGTACTCTGTGCCGGGCTTGCGGTTGCCGCTTTTCTGGAGATGCTGTTTACCGGGATCACCGAATTCTTCCGGGAGACTTCTTCGTCCCCGGAATATAAATCCATGCTCTGTATTTCCGGCGTCGGCAGCATCGCCGTTCTTTTTTTTGTGCCCCTTCTGGCCTCGGTTCCGGCCGCCTGTTCCTACGCGGAGGAAAAGACAGGCCATGCGGAAGCGGTTCTTCTCACCCGCGGCAGCCGCCGGAATTATTATTTCAGCAAAGCTATTGTCATCGCCCTTACCGCCTTTGTCTTTTCCGTGCTTCCTTTCCTGATCAATTATCTTCTCTGTCTGGTCGCTTATCCTTCGGCCGACAGTATGCTTTCTCTTTTCCAGCAGAGTGTTTATCAGGGCAATTATCGGGAAGAGCTTTCATATGCGGTATTCCCTGAACTGTATATGAACGCGCCGGTTCTCTGCATGGCCGCTCACATGGTTCTCATTGGACTCTGGGGCGTCTGCCTGGCGGAACTGACCTATGCGGTTTCTCTTATTTATGTCAGAAACCTTCTGACCACACTGCTCCTGCCCCTTATCTTCGGCACGGTGCTGCCGCTCATCTTTTCCGTGCTCGGCCTCCGTATCCTGGTGATTCAGAACTATTTTCTGGTCTCTCCGGTGATTCCCGGGCCGCGGCTGTCTCTGATTCTGTCCGTCTATGCCCTTCTGCTTCTGGGCAGTCTGGCACTTCTGCTCCGCAAGGTCGGCTCGTCATCAGGCAGGGATATCTTATGACAAAGAACAGCCGTCTGGCGGAGCGGATCATTACCGTCCGGGGATTTCTTTATATTGCCGTCCTCTATGTGCTGTACACGGTTTCCGTGCTGCTCACCTGCCGCCGTCTGCGGACAGATGTTTTTGAAGAAGGCCTGTGCTTTGTGCATCTGGTCCATCTGATTCTCATGACGGGCTATCTGCTGTTCACAGGCCGTCACGATTCCCTTTTTATCAGCATCTCTTGCCGGCTACGTTTTCCCGGCCTCCGGAGCCTTTTCCTGACCAGGTTCCGCTTTCTGCTGATCGAAACGGCGTTTTTCGCGCTTCCCTATATGGTCCTCATCTGCCTTACGGGATGGGTTCACGGAGCTCATTCCGCCGGTTTTCTTTTTCTGTGCTGTCTGAATGTCTTTCTTTCCCTGCTGGCTGCCGGCATACCAGCCTGTACGATCCAGCTGAAAAAGCAGAAGAATTATCTCGGCACCCTGCTCGTCTGGCTTCTGCTTTCCCTGGATTATATGGCGGCATCCGGATATTTTGCCGCCCCGGTCTCGATTTTTTACCTGCCGATGCTGACCCCCTTCCGGGCGGCGGGAAGCGGCACGGTCTTCCTGACTGCCGCCGGTTCCTTCTGCAAAGTTCTGCTCATGCTGCTGCTGACGGCTGCTTTCCTCCGCCCGCGCCGATCTCACCGGAGCATCCGTCTGAACGGCCCCGCCGGAATCATTCTGCGGAAAAGTCTGTGGGGCATTCCGTTTGGAATTCTTCTTTCTCTCTTTGCCCTGGCCCGGTCGCTCACAAGCCCGGAAGAAGCCCTGCTCGGCCTGTTCGGCACTTATGTGGGTGATTCCCTGCCTCTTGTTGCGGAGCACCTTCTGTTTGCCCTGCCCCTGCTCGTTCAGCTGCTCCTGTTCGGCGGGATCATGGCGGCGGACCGGGAGCAGGCGGCCGTCTTCCTCTTTACCAGATCGGCCGGGCGCCGGCAGTGGGCCCTGAAAGAAATGGGGACGATCCTCGGGGGATCCGTCCTGTTCAGCCTCCTGTGCGGCATCTTCGTGCTCATTCCGGTATTACTCGCCGGCAATGCCCCGGCCGATCCTTCCGCCCTCCTGCTGACAGCCGGCGCGCTTGCGGTCACGGTCATCCCCTGCCAGGCCCTTTTTGTCCTGGCCTGCAATATTCTGACGCTGCGGCTTTCCTCCCCGGCTTATGCGCTGTGGATCCTTCTGCCGCTCTATGCCGGCGGATTGATCGTCTCGGCCTTCGGCAGAAATATCGCAGGCGGGATTCCGGTAATCCTGTATCCTTCCGCGCAGGGAATTCTGTCCGTCCACAATATTCCCGGGCTTAACGAGCTGTTCCCGGCCTTCCTGGAAAACCCGATTCCGGCTTTTCGTCTCTGGATTTCTCCGCTTTACTGTCTGATCCTCTCCGTGTTTATCCTGTGGGCCGGGGTTCGGACCGTGATCCGGAAAGACTGTTTATAAATACCGAAAGGAGATCCCGTCATGGATCAGATCATTCTGCAGAACGTCTGCAAAGAATTAAAAGGACACCGTGTGCTGGACCATATTAACCTGACCCTGGACAAAGGGCAGATCTGCGGCTTTTTCGGGCGCAATGCTTCCGGAAAGACCATGCTGCTCCGGGCCGTCTCCGGCCTGATCACGATCGACAGCGGCCGCATTACCGTGTTCGGAAAGCCCATCAGCGAAGACCATTCGTTTCCGGACAGCATGGGCATCGTGATTGAAAACATCGGTCTCTGGAAGCATCTGACCGGAGAAGAAAACCTCAGGCTGATCGCGGATATCCGGGGACAGATCGGACGGGAAGAGATCCGTCTGGCCTTACAGCGCGTCGGCCTGGATCCCGACGATAAACGGAAGTACAGGGCGTATTCTCTGGGAATGCGGCAGAAACTGGCGCTGGCGCAGGCCATTATGGAACAGCCGGATCTGCTGTTGTTAGATGAGCCCACAAACGGTCTGGACGACGAAGCGGTCGGCCTTTTCCGGCAGATCATCCGGGAAGAAAAAGAACGGGGCGCCGCCTGCCTGATCACCACCCACCAGAAAGAAGATATTATCGATCTCTGTGACCGCGTGTTTAAAATTTCGGAAGGGACCTGTACGGAAGTACAGAAGGAAAACCGGTGATGCGAAAGAAAATACCGTACCTGC
>CADBQE010000125.1 GCA_902796695.1 uncultured Lachnospiraceae bacterium | reverse complement strand
CCGCGCAGGCGCCGGGGCAGGCGCTTTTTTAATTCCTCCAGAAAGCCGGCGGCGGGATCGATCCCGACCGATTCGCGGTCCGTAAAGCTGCTGGTCAGAAACAGTGTCATGGAAAAACTCCTTTCCGGCAGGGGACGTCTCCTGCCGGGTTTCATTATAGCACCGCTCCGGGCCGCGGAACAGTTATTTATTGCAGCGGCTTTTTGCAGGATTTATTGCAGCGGCTTTTTGCGGGACGGCCTTGACAGCGGAGGAGAGGAATAGTATAATCAAAAAACGTCTCATATGAGACAGAATGGGATGCGATTTATGAACCAGATCAGCTTTTTACGGGAGAAGGTTCCGGTCTTCCGGAATGTGTCGGAAGAGACGCTGCGGGGACTGCTGCGGGCGGAAGGCAGCCGGAAGATTGTTTATGAGAAAGGCGATTTTCTGTGCCGGAGCGGGCATGAGCTGGAGGGGCTGCTGACCCTGACGGCCGGCCGGGCGCAGGTCCGCAAGGGCAGCGTGCTGCTGAAGGAGCTGGAGGCCGGGGACGTGACCGGCGTTTCCGCGCTGTACAGCGGAGATACGCGCATGGACACGGATATCCTGGCCCGGACCCGGGTAACGGCGCTGTTTTTCCCGCGGGAGGCCATGACGGAGGCGCTGCGCGCGGATCCGCAGCTGGTCAGCAATTATGTGATTTTCCTGTCGACCCGGATCCGTTTCCTGAACGGGGTCATCCGCCGCTTTTCCGCGCCGGATGCCGCCGGGCGCGTGATCCGGTATCTGCAGACCGAAGCCCGGGAGCAGGGCGAAAAGCTCCGGATACGGCCCACGCAGGCCGCCGCGGAACTGGGCATGGGCCGGGCTACGTTCTATCGGGCCCTGGAACAGCTGCGGCAGGAGGGCTATATCCGCCGCGAGGAACGGTATGTGATCCTGGAGGATCCGGGGCAGATGCCGGATCCGGCCGGGCTTCCGGCCGCGCAGGAAGCGGAAGGAGCCGGCGGGCCGGAAACGTCGGAGGAATCCGGCGGGAAAACGGAATGAGCAGTTCTAAAATTTTATATATCAGGAGAAGAATGATGAAGAAACTTGCAAGTGTACTGCTGGTACTGATCCTGGTGCTGACCGCCTGCGGCGGAGGCACCTCCCCTTCGGCGGCGCAGACGACCGAGGAAGCGGTTAAGACGGAAGCGGCCAAGACGGAAGCTCCGGCTACGGAAGCGCCTGCTACGGAAGCCCCCACGACGGCGCAGCCGGCCGAAAAGACGACGGTCCGCCTGGGCCTGCTGGCCGGTCCCACCGGCATGGGCGCCGCGCGCCTGCTGTCGGAAAGCGCCCATGATAACACCTTCAATCACTACGAGCGCACCCTGTTCTCCGCCCCGGACCAGATCACGGCGAAGATCATCAGCGGCGAGCTGGATATCGCGGCCGTTCCCACCAATCTGGCGGCGGTCCTGTATCAGAAGACAAACGGCGGCGTGCAGCTGCTGGCGTTGAATACGCTGGGCGTGCTGCATCTGCTGACGGCGGAGGGCGAAACGATCAGCTCCGTGGAGGATCTGAAGGGCAAAACGGTGTATTCCTCCGGCCAGGCCGCCGTGCCCGAATACGTGCTGGACTATATCCTGGACAGCGCGGGCATCCGCGATGAAGTGGAAGTGATCTACGAAGCCGAGCACGACGCGGTGATTGCCGCGCTGGCCTCCGGCAAGGCGAAGATCGCCGTCCTTCCGGAACCCAAAGTGACCGCGGCGATGATGCAGATCGAAGGCCTGACCAAAGCGCTGGATCTGACCGCCGAGTGGGATAAAGCCGCGGCAAAGGCCGGCGCCTCCAGCGTCCTTTCCATGGGCTGCGTGGTCGTCCGCACCGAATTCGCCCGGGAAAATGATGCGGCCGTGAAGGGCTTCCTCAGCGATTACAAGTCTTCCATCGAGTTTATGAAAGACCCCGCCAACGCGGACGCGGCGGCGTCCCTGTGCGAACAGTTCCAGATCATCCCCAAAGCCGCGGTGGCGAAGAAAGCCCTGCCCGGGTCCAACCTGTATTTCGCGGCCGGCGCGGAGATGAAGGCGCAGATCGCCCCGTTCTATGAAGTGCTGTTCGGATTCGCACCCGCCTCCGTGGGCGGCGCGCTGCCGGATGATGCTTTCTATTATGGGATCTGAGTCCGGAAAAACAAAGAAAATCGGAGCGGCCATCGCGGTGGCCGCTTTTTGGCTTCTCATCTGGCAGCTGCTGGCGATGCTGATCGGGAAAGAGGTGGTGCTTTCGCCGCCGCTTACGGTGATCCGCACGCTGATCCGGCTGATGGGGACGGCGGATTTCTGGTTGTCGCTGGGCGCCACGTTCCTGCGCATCCTGCTGGGCTACGGCCTGGGCGTGGTGCTCGGCGGGGCGCTGGCCTTCGCATGCTGGAAGAGTCGGATCGCGCGGCAGCTGCTGACGCCGTTTATGAGCGTGGTCCGGGCGACGCCGGTCGCGTCCTTTAT